>JAEELU010000076.1 GCA_016282815.1 Acholeplasmatales bacterium | reverse complement strand
TATCATGGCAAGCAACTCCAGGTCTATTCGCATATAGAGCTGATATCGCTAAGGCAGTATTAGGAACTGATGATCCAACTGAAGTACAAAAGTCTTTAGCTAATTGGACTAAGTTCGATGAAACAGCTAAGAAGATGAAGGACAAGGGTTATTGTATGCTTTCTGGTTATGATGATGCATATAGAGTATTCTCTAATACAATCTCTAAACCACTTGTTGATAAGAAAACAGGTATTATCAATATCGACCCTCAATTAGAGAAGTGGATTGACCAAACTAAGGAATACACTGACAAGGGTTATAACAACAAGACTTCATTATGGGATCCTGCTTGGTCTAAGCAACAAACAATTGAAGGAAATACATTCGGTTTCTTCTATTCAACTTGGGGTGTTAACTTCACATTAGCTGACAATGCTAAGATTGAGAAGGACGGAAAGTCTTTAGTTGGTCAATATAGAGTTTGTGAAGGTCCTGCTTCATACTTCTGGGGTGGTACTTGGTTAGCATGTGCTAATGGTTCAGATAACAAGACTGCAGTAGCTGATATCATGAAGAAGTTAACTTGTGATAAGGCAATTGCTAAGAAGATTACTGAGGATACATTAGACTATACTAATAATAAGGAAGCTATGAATGAATTAGCTCAATCAACTACATTCGGTCCTGAAAAGTGTAAATTATTAGGTGGCCAAAACCATATCAAGTTATTCGCTGCTGCAGCTGATAAGATCGTTATGGATAAGACTACAATTTGGGATCAAGGCTTCAATGAGAACATTCAATCAGCATTCAAGGACTTCTTCGAAGGAAAAGTTACTAGAAATGCTGCTTACTGGAACTTCTATAAGAAGTTATCTACAACTTATACAGAATTCGAATACTAATTCAAACAAAGGGCAGGCACAAAATGCCTGCCCTATTTTAATATAAGTTTTAATTTTTAAAGGTAGGTGACTTTTTATGGTAGATGGTTTAGAAACAAGATTATCTACAACTAGAAAAAAAGTTAATTATGCAAAATGGGGATATTTATTCATTATTCCATTCTTCGTGGTATATGGTATATTCTCATTATGGCCATTAATTCAAACATTCGTATATAGCTTCTTCGAATACCATAGATCATCAAATGGTGAAGGATGGGTAGGACCAGATTTCGTATGGTTTGAAAACTATGTGAATGTATTTACTAGATCTGACTTCTTTAAGTATTTAGGAAATACAATTCTATTATGGATCCTATGTTTCGTTCCACAGATTGTAGTATCTTTACTACTTGCTGTATGGTATACAGATAGAAGATTAAAAATAAGAGGACAAAGATTCTTTAAGACAGTAATGTACATGCCTAACCTAATCATGGCTGCCGCATTCGGTTTCTTGTTCCTATCATTATTCTCTATGGATGGACCTATTATCAATCTACTTTTAGAGTGGGGAATAATAAAGGAAAAGATAAATATTGGTGCGGATGTATGGGGTACACGTATAGTAATCGCCCTAATGAACTTCTTGATGTGGTTTGGTAATACAACATTATTATTAATGAGTGGTGTAATGGGAATTGATGAGGATATCTTCGAAGCTGCAACAGTAGATGGTGCTGGTGCATTCAGAACATTCAAGGATATCACAATGCCATTACTAAGACCAATTTTCGTTTATGTATTCATTACATCATTAATCGGTGGTATCCAGTTATTCGATGTTGCCCAGATGTTCACTAAGAATCAGGGTGGTACTGATGAAACTTCATACACAGTAATGATGTACTTGAACAAGACATTCCAGAATAGAACAAATTATGGTAGAGCAGGTGCGATCTCAACAATCCTATTCATTATGACTGCAATTCTATCAGTAGTTGTATTCATGGTATCTTATAAGGATAGTCTTCCTAAGAGACATAAGAAGGTGACAGCAAATGGAAAATAGTAGTGTAGTAAAACAAGTAGAACAACAAGAAGAGCCTAGAGTTTTAGACACTAGAGGTGCTGGTCACGACGAAAAAAGCTTTAAGGCTGTTGCATTGTTAACAACAAGAAGAGTTGTAGCATATGTAATTTTAATTATTTTATCAATTTTATGTCTTTTCTCAGTTTATATTTTAGTTATAAACGCTACGAGAAGTCATGGTGAAATCAATAGTGGTTTCAGTTTCATTCCAGGAACACATTTTGTTGATAACTGGAATAGTATGATCAATAGTGGTTTACCAGTATTAAGATCATTCTTAAATAGTTTCCTTATAGCATTATTTAGTGCTACATTATGTACATATTTCAGTGCTGTTACAGCATATGGTATTCACATGTACGAATTTAAGCTAAAGAGAATAGCATTCATCTTTATTCTAGTAGTAATGATGGTTCCTAATCAAATTAGTGCAATCGGTCTAGTTAAGCTAGCAAATGATATGGGTCTTACAGGAAATACAATTCTTGTATTCATTCCATTAATCGTTCCAGCTGTCGCTTCACCAATAGTATTCTTCTATATTAAACAATATCTAGAATCAATACTACCAAAGGAAATGGTTGAAGCAGCACGTGTTGATGGTGCAGGAGAAATAAGAATTTTCCATGGAATGGTTTTACCAATTTTAAAACCAGCTCTAGCAATTCAATTTATTTTCTCATTCGTATCTAACTGGAATAACTATTTCGTTCCACAATTATTGTTAGCAAATTCAAGCAGTGATTACAAAACAATTCCATTAATACTAGCACTATTAAATGATAGCTCTAACCCTAAAGCATTCGACTTAGGTAGAGTTTATATGGTTATGCTATTTGCGGTTGTACCACTATTAATTGTTTATTTAATATTCTCTAGATTCATTTTAAAGAATTTAACTTCTGGTTCTGTAAAGGGATAGAATTAAAAAGACAATGGTACGTCCATTGTCTTTATTTTTAGGAGGAGCGTATGTTTAACAAAGATTTTATATTTGGAGCTTCCACTGCCTCATATCAAATAGAAGGTTCCATCGATAAGGATGGAAAAACTAAATCAATTTGGGATACTTACACAAGCGTCAAGTGTAATATTTTAGATAATAGTGACGGTACTATGGTATGCGATAGCTATATAAAATATAAGGACGATGTAAAAATTCTAAAGGAATTAGGTGTTAAGGCATACCGCTTTTCTATTGCATGGACTAGGGTTATTGATGAAAACAATAATCCTAACCAATTGGGATTAGATTATTATATTAATTTGTGTAAAGAATTAATAAAAAACGATATTAAACCTTTCATTACTCTATACCACTGGGATATGCCTCAGTGGTTAGAGGATAAGGGTGGATTTTTAAATGATGATATATCTGACTATTTTGAGCATTATGCTGATGTAGTAACAAAGGCTTTAGGTGAATATGCTACTGACTATATCACTATCAATGAGCCTCAGGTTATTTTCACGCTAGGACATGTATATTGTGTACACGCTCCAGCTACTAAATTTACCGATAAGGAAATGCTACAAGCAATACATAATTTACTTAAATGTCATGGTAAGGCAGTTAAGGTAATTAGAAAAAATGTTAAAAATTCTACTGTCGGCTTTGCACCTTGCTCAAGACCAGCAGTACCAACAGATAAAAATAATGAATTACTTGTTAAGAAATGCTACGATAAGTACTTTGAGTGTAAGAGGGAAATTGAGTTCCCTAATAGGGTAGCTATATATAGTGATCCAGTATTTTTAGGTGATTATCCTAAGGAATATTATGAAGAGTTTAAGGGAGATATTCCTAATATAACTAAGGAAGATTTAGAATTAATTAGTCAGCCAGTAGATTATATCTATCAAAATTATTATTCAGGAAATTATTATTCACTTGAGGAAAATAATAATTTATCTATGGAGGATTTCTGTTTTGGATATCCTGAGGGTAATATAGATTGGCTTCAGGTAGTTCCTGAAACATTATATTATGGCCCTAAATTTTTATATGAACGATACAAAAAGCCAATAATCATTAGTGAGAATGGCTTTTGTAATAACGATGTTATTTCATTAGATGGAAAGGTTCACGATCCAGAAAGAACAGACTACATTCAAAGATATTTATTAGAGTTGGAGAGAATCTCTAAGGAAATAGAGGTTAAAGGCTATTTCGTTTGGAGTTTGTTCGATAATTTTGAATGGAACGCTGGACTAAGAAAAAGATTTGGATTAGTTTATATCGATTATCGTAATGGTAATAGAATAAAGAAGGATTCATTCTTTGAATATCAAAAAATCATAAAGAATGGGGGCATTTGATGGTAACATTTATAGAATTACATAATAAATTTCACACTCGAGTTACCTTATGTAATGTTGGTGCTTCAATTTATGATATTAAAACTGTTGATGCAAATAAGAACCTAGAATCTATTTTGTATACAACATATAAAGAAAATGATTTTCCATTTGATAATAGTTACTTTGGTAAAACAATAGGTAGAACAGGTGGAAGAATATCTAATTCTAAATTTAAGCTAAATGGTGTAGATTATGTTATTAATTCTAATGATCCAAATGGATTACATGGAGGAATTGATGGATTAAGCTTCAAGGAATTCCATTATGATGAAATAGACACTGATGAATATGGTCAGGTAACATTTTCATATTTGTCAAAGGATATGGAATCCGGCTATCCAGGGAATTTATTATTAAATGTAGAATACAGATTATACAAAAATGTTAATAAGCTTACGATAAATTATAATGGTATGTGTGATAAGGACACATTATTAAATCTATCAAATCATAGCTATTTCAATTTAAGTGGTAATGCAAAAAGAAATATTTTAGATCAGGAATTATTTATTGATTCAACTAAAATGGAAAGAATTGAAAACCTAATACCACAGGAAATAGTTAATTGTGATTATATTTATTCATTTAAAAATATGCATAAAATAGGTGACTATTTAATGCACGAAGAAATAATTAATAATACGAACGGGTATGATTTCCCTTACATATTCGATAACTGTGATATCAATAGATACAATGCTATTTTAAAGGATAGTATATCAAAAAGAGTTTTAAAGATTAAAACGACATATCCTGTAGTAGTTATGTATACTTGTAATTATCATGGCGATGAAATAATGAATAATAAAAAGGAAATGGATTCATATTATGCAGTCTGCTTAGAATGTATGTATCACCCAAATACTATCAATAGTGACTTTTTAAAGGATAAAAAGGATGTATTATTAAAAAATAAAAAATATAACGAAACGATAGAATTATATTTTGAGGTGGAAAATGATTAAATTAGATGGTTATATGAAGGGTGTTAACCTAGGTGGTTGGCTATCACAGGGTAGCCTAGAGCTTAGCCATATCGATACATTCATTAAAGAAGAGGATGTAAAGCGAATCAAAGATATGGGCTGTGATCACCTAAGATTACCAGTTGATTTTGAAAATATATATGACGAAAAGAAGCAATGTGATAATCCTATCGGATATAAATACATAGATTTATGTATTGAATGGTGTAAGAAGAATAATCTAAATGTTGTATTAGATTTACATAAAGCACCAGGTTATGTATTTGATGATTTTGAATATTCTAACGGATTCTTCAGTAATGAAAATTTAATGAAGCTATTCTTAGATATTTGGGATAGATTATCAAAAAGATATGCTAAATATAGCGATATGATGATGTTTGAAATGCTTAATGAGGTAACAAGCTTTGATGTTATCGATGAATGGAACGCATTGGCATTACGCTGTATTAAAGTAATTAGAAAGAACGCACCAAAGGTTAAAATTCTATATGGTGGTGTAGGATATTCATCTGTTAAGGCAGTTAAATTTATTCCAGCACCATACGATGAGAATATAGTATTTAATGTGCATTGCTACGAGCCTATGGCATTCTCCCATCAGGGTGCCTATTGGGTAGATAAGATGCCTTTAGATTTCAGAATTGGCTATCCAGTGGATGAAGCTAAATATCGTGAAATTTGTGAAATAGTACCTTCAATTAAGCAGGGTACATTAGGCGAGGCAGATAATGCACTTAAGATGCTAAAGGATAATTTTTTTATCAATCTATTCAAGGAAGCTGTAGATTGTGCTAACAAATATAATGTTGGCCTATACTGCGGTGAGTACGGAGTAATTGATCGAGCAGATTTACCTTCAACAGTTAGGTGGATTAAGGATATTAATAGTGCATTTGAGCATTATGGTATCGGTAGAGCTCTATGGAGCTATAAGCGTATGGATTTTGGTTTGATAGACGAGCATTACAAGGATTCTTATAATGAAATTATAAAATATTTGTAAAAAAATTCTAAAACGTTTAAGGAAATCGTTTACAAATCATAAAAATAATGATAAAATAATTTTAAGAAGAGGCAAATTTAAATTTAATCTAAAGGAGAAAAACTATGGCAAGTTTAAGCTTGAAACACATTTATAAAGTGTATGATGGTGGAGTAAAAGCAGTAAATGACTTTACTATGGATATTGAAGACAAGGAATTTATTGTATTTGTTGGTCCATCAGGATGTGGTAAATCTACTACATTAAGAATGATTGCTGGCCTTGAGGAGATTACTGCAGGTGAGCTTTCAATTGGTGATAAGGTTGTTAATAAATATGCACCTAAGGATAGAGATATAGCAATGGTTTTCCAAAGCTATGCCCTATATCCACATATGACTGTATACGATAATATTGCATACAGCTTAAAGATTTCTAAGGTTCCAAAGGAAGAAATTGATCAAAGAGTTAGAGCTGCAGCTGAAAGCTTAAATATCACTGAATATTTAGAGAGAAAGCCTAAGGCTTTATCAGGTGGTCAAAGACAGAGAGTTGCATTAGGACGTGCTATCGTAAGAAACCCTAAGGTATTCTTACTAGATGAGCCACTTTCTAACCTAGATGCTAAGCTACGTGCATCAATGAGAAGTGAAATCACTAAGCTTCATCAAAGAATTCAAACAACATTCATTTACGTAACACATGACCAAATTGAGGCCATGACAATGGGTACAAGAATTGTTGTTATGAAGGATGGATTCGTTCAACAAATCGATACACCAAAGAATATTTATAATTTCCCTGCAAATAAGTTCGTTGCTGGATTCATTGGAACTCCACAAATGAACTTCTATGATGCAAAATATCAGGTAAAGGATGATGGCATCCATTTAGATTTAGGATTTGCTAATATCAGATTATTAAAGAGATTCTTACCTAAGATTAAGGATCAAATCATTGAAGATGGTAAGCCAGTAATGGTTGGTATCAGACCTGAAAATATTTATATTTACAATGATAAGCTTGATACAACAGAGCTTGATGTATTAAAAGCAAGAGTTACAGTAGTAGAAGCATTAGGTTCAGAAACTATTGTTTATGCAGATTTAGATACTGAAAATGATCATGCAAGTATTACTGATAACCGTACAGAAATTAGACTTAAGATGCTTTCTGACTTCGACGTTAAAGTTGGAGATATCGTTAAGATTGCAGTAGACCTATCTAAGGTTCATCTATTCGATACTGAAACTGGTGAGTCTGTAATTCAAAGAATTCCAGCAGTATTCACTAATAATGCTAAGATTGAGAATGGTAAGCTTAACCTATATGGTACTGCATTCGATTTACCTCCAGCAGTATTAGCACAAGTTCATGATGCAGACGTTACAGTTAATATTCCAACTGCCGCTGTAGAGCTTGGTGGAAAATTCTCTGGTGAAATTATCCAAAAGGAGGTTGTTGATAACGAGAACCTATATTGGATTAAGAGTGCTGATAGCATTGTCTTCTTAAAGACTAAGAAGGATGTTGAATTAAAGGGTAAGGTACATTTCAATATTAATGTAGCTGCTATGAAGATTACTGGTCCTGACTTTGATGTTCATAGAATTAACCTAATCGCTAAGTTCAATGTTACTGCAATTTTACCTGCACCAGATCAATTACAATTTGTATATGGTGAGGATAAGTTCGATGTACCATTTGATATCGCACAAAAGATGTTCAATACTAAGGGTAAGAAATTATTAAAGACTAACCTTTCTGTTAAGTTCAATACTGATAACGAGGGTGAAGTACATTTCGATGCAAAGGTATTAGAAGTATTCGATTATGGCGAGTTCAAGTATGCTAAGGTTGAGTACAATGGACAACAATTCTATGTAGTAGATAGAGATTATACTCAGGGTGATACAATCACTGTATGCTTAGACTTCAATGATGCATTAATCACTGATGAGGATCTTGATATTATCTTAGTTGGTTCTGAACCAAGAAAGCTTCAAAGAATTGAAAATACACTTGATACAATGCTTAATTTAGCAAATCATACTGAGTGTAGAGTAATTCATAAGCATAAGCATCAAGCTGAAGAGCCTGCAGCAGGAAGTGCTGATGCAGCATTAAGCGAGCTTTTAGGTGATGATGCTGAAGCTACAGAGCTTGAGCCAGAAGCTGAAGAAGAAAAATAATAAATAATAATATACTTGAGAAAGCGCCGTGAGGTGCTTTCTTTCTTTTTGCCCAAAATAAAAGGATATCGTTGTGATATCCTATTTATGTTCTCCGATTATTTTTTCCATCCAAATCATATTGTACCATGTATTAAATTTATATCCACATTTAGTGAATAATCCAATTCTTTTATATCCTAAATGATTGTGGAATTGCTCACTATTGTTATTTAAATATTTATCTGGTGTTATAGGAGAAGCTATACATGCATATAGGTTAAGTATACCATTAGCTTTAAGTCTTTTTTCAAGCTCATTGTATAATAGTCTTCCATATCCTTTTCCTTTAGATTCAATATCTAAATAAATAGTAACCTCGTTTGAGAATCTATATGCCTCTTTACCATAGAATTCGTGAGAATAAGCATATCCTTTAATTACTCCATCATCTACTAAGCAGATGTATGGATATTTGCTAATGATTTTATTAATTTTTGCTTTAAAGTCATCTACAGATGGTAGTTTCAAATCAAAGGTTATAGCTGTATTAAAAACATAATATTCATATATTTTTAATAATTCAGCCGCATCTTCAGCATTAACATTTCTAATCTTTATCATAATATTTGTTCATTATTATCATTATTATTTTTTGAATCAGTATTTTCTTTTGGAGAAATAGGATCCTGCTTATGTTCCTTATTTTTCTTTTTCTTAAGAATAATAGGCTTATCCTCTATCTTAGCTAATCTACCACAGAAGATAATATTTAAAGCTAGGAATATTATAAAGAAAATTGCAGTTGCTAAAACAGAATAAGCAGGTGTTAATGATATTTCAAAGAAATTAACATTAAAACCAAAATTATTTCTAACTAAATTCATTACATCAGTAACATTTTTACCTGCAGGAACAATATTAGGATTGGCTACTAAATATGCCTCAAGTCCATTAATTGGGTTTTCTAGGAATGAGAATCTAATTAGTGAACAGGAATATGTTCCTGGGATGAATGCACATAGATACTGAATTGGTTTAGCTAGAAGTGATATTGGCATATACGCTCCTGTTAGGAAACCAATTGCTGCTGAGAATATAGCAATTACTGAAGCTAAAACTGGTTCAGTTTTAATGAATATACATATAAATACTGTAAGTAATGTAGTTGGGATAGTTGTTAGGAACACAGTTCCAAACATAATAATAACATCAGTGAAATTTAAATACATTTCACCATAGGCTGCTAAGAAGATAAATGATGTCATCAATACTAGGAAAGATAAGAACACTGTAATTAAGAAGTTATATATAAAATAACTAGCTATTAAAATATTTTTATTGATTGGTGAGGATACGAAATCCTTATTGATACCATTTTCCTTATCTTCAACAATTAAGCTATTCGTTTGTAGTGAAATAGTAATTGAGGATATTGATACAATACCTGATAACATCCAAGCATCGACAACCATCGATATTTTATACATTAGTTCCTTATTATTTACATCTATGGACATCTTTTGTAATTCATTTTCGACAGCTGTAAGCTCCATATTCCTTAAGAATATTATATATATTACTAGAATAATAATCGGAACCATTAGAGTATAAAACATTCTTATTTTATTGCTAAAAATCATTTTCAAATGACGTTTAGTTAATGTTAAGAAAATATTTAAATTTCTCTTTTTTGTTGTGAAAGAAGTATTATTTGTCATCAGTATTACCTCCTGTCACATTTAAGAATACATCATCCATATCACCTTTAGTGATTTCTATATCAGTTAAGTATTCATCATATTTTTTGATGATTTCTTTAGCTTCCTTAGTATTCTTTATTTTGATTTTATAATATTGTTGTTCATCTAAATAAGAATAATAAATATTATCCTTAGATAGCTTTTCTTCAAACTCAGTATTTTTAGCTATATATGCAGAGATATAGTCACTTGTATATTGGTTTTTAAGCTCATTTGGAGTGCCTTCTGCGATGATATTACCCTTATTCATAATAACAACGTTAGTGGCCTTTTCAGCCTCCTCTAGATAGTGTGTTGTTAAGAATACTGT
>JAEELU010000075.1 GCA_016282815.1 Acholeplasmatales bacterium | reverse complement strand
GAATGTGATAAATTATATTCTATATTTGGTATGATAAAAGACGATGAAGGAAATAAGACATTTGTAATAAATGATTTATTTGAAATTAAATAAGGAATAGGCATTTGCTGAAGTTAATGGTCTTGGTATCCACTATAGTGGTACAAAAGCTTAATGGAAGAAAATCTTTCAAATACAATTCGGACATTTTACTGGAAAAGCAATATGTACTGATGGTGAATTAACATATAATAGATATGATATGTTTTATGACTAATTTCTAAAATTTAATATTTATTTAATAAAATTGACTAGTTGATATTTAAATTAGTCAATTTTTTTATTGACAAGGGTTAGTTGTTAACATATAATATAGTTGAACAATTAATCAACTGTTTAATTGTAGGAGGTAAGGTTATGACAAAAATTATTAGATTTAAGGGAATTGATTGTGCTAATTGCGCAGCAAAGTTAGAAAAGAAATTAAATAAAATTAAGGGTGTTTCTGCAACACTAAGCTATACAGCTGGAAAGCTTATGCTAGAGCTTGATGATGAAAAACTATTTGATGAAGTAATTAAGGTTTGTAAAAAGGCAGAGCCTGAATTTGAGTATACACTATGACAAGAAAGAATAAGATATTAATAGCTAGGCTTATAGTCGCAGCTATTATATGGATAGTAGCGATAGTAATTGAAAAGACAGTAGATTATTCATTTACTATTGAAATGGTTTATTTGTCATTGTATGTTGTGGCTTATTTAATTGCAGGATATGATATATTAATTGGAGCTTTTAAACATATTATTGAAGGAAATTTCTTAGATGAATATTTCCTGATGAGCTTGGCTACTATTGGAGCCTTCTTAATTAGAATATTTGGAGATATTGAATATTTAGAGGCAGTAGCAGTAATGGTATTCTTCCAGGTTGGTGAGGTATTCCAAGGTATCGCAGTTGAAAAAAGTAGAAAAGCCATTATGAACTCTATGGACCTAAAGGTAACTAAATGTACATTAGAGGATGGAAGTGTAGTAGATCCTGATAGTGTTAATATTGGTGATATTATATTAGTTAAGCCAGGTGAGATGGTACCAATTGATGGAATAATGGTAACAGAGGGTGTTATTAATTCAGCATCACTTACTGGTGAAGCAGTAGATATAGATTTATCTATTGGTGATGAAGTATTATCTGGTAGTGTTAATACTATTACACCAATTAAGGTTAAGACTACTAAGGCTTATACTGATTCTACAGCATTTAAGATACTTGACATGGTGGAAAATGCCACAATGAAGAAGGCTAAGAGCGAAAGATTTATTTCTAAATTTGCAAGTATCTATACGCCTATAGTTGTAGGTTTAGCTTTAATAATAGCTGTAATTGTTCCATTAATTATATGTTTCGTTAATGGATTTGATAATGCAGGAGCTACATTCTCACCATATATTTACGCAGCATTAACTTGCTTAGTTGTTTCATGTCCATGTGCACTTGTAGTATCCGTACCTTTAACATATTTTGCAGGAATAGGTATGAGTGCGAAGAAGAAAATAATTGTTAAGGGTGGTATTTCATTAGAAAATTTAGCTAAATGTGATACAGTTATCTTAGATAAGACTGGTACATTAACAAAGGCGGAATTTGAAATAACTAAGATTATCGGTGATAAGGATGAGCTCATTAAAATAGCTAAGGGATTAGAAATTAATTCTACACATCCACTTGCCCTAGCAATCAACAAGGTTGAATGTGATTATTATAGCTTTGAAATAGAAGAAAGACCAGGATTTGGAATCATTGGTAAAAAGGATTCTAAGGTATATATTTGTGGTAGTAAAAAGTTACTTTCAAAGCATAATATTGAACCAATTGAGCTAGATGAGGCTGGAAGTGTACTTTATATAGCAGAAGATAATAAATGTATCGGCGCTATCGTACTTGAGGATGCACTTAAGGAAGAAGCAAAGGAAAATATCACTAAGCTTATCAATATGGGTAAGAGAGTAATTGTATTATCTGGAGATACTGAAAAGAGCGTTGAATCAGTATGTAACAGATTAGGCATTGAGGAATTCTATTATGGCTTATTACCTGATGATAAGGTAAGAATAGCTAGTAGTATCATTAATTCAAGTGATACTAAAAAGGTATTATTTACAGGTGATGGCATCAATGACGCACCAGTATTAGCCATGAGTGATATTGGTGTATCAATGGGTCAAATAGGATCTGATGCCGCAATTGAAGCATCTGATATCGTTGTATTAAACGACAATCTAGAAGCATTACCTAATATGTTAAAAATATCAAAAAAGACACATATTATAGTAATTGAAAATATAATTTTCACTATCTCAGTAAAGGTACTGATACTAATATTTAGTTTCTTAACAAATATTAATGAATTAGGCTTACCTAAATTACCAATGTGGGTTGCTATATTTGGTGATGTAGGAGTATGTGTTTTAGCTATATTAAATGCGATGAGAGCATTTAGAATGAAGAAAGAATAATAGAAGCCTTCGGGCTTCTTTTCATTTTATAAATAGAATTTATTAAGCGCACTAAAATGGTTTTGTAAATAAGTATTTTATAATGAAATTATAACTGAAAACATTATCAATAAAATAATAGTATGTATTTGAAATCACTTATGATATAATACCATTGAAATAAAGCTATAAATTTTTTGGAGGATTAATAAGCATGGCTAAGAAAATTGTTTCAGATTTAAAAGTAAATGGTAAGAAAGTGTTAATTCGTGTAGACTTCAACGTACCTATGAAGAATGGTGTTATCACTGATGACACACGTGTACGTGCTGCATTACCTACAATTCAGTATGTAATTGACAATGGTGGTAAGGCAATCGTATTCTCTCACTTAGGACGTGTAAAGAGCAAGGAAGACTACGAAAAGAACGATATAGCTCCAGTAGCTAAGAGATTAGAAGAATTAATCAAGAAGCCAGTTAAATTTGTTAACGCAACTCGTGGTAAGGAATTAGAGGATGCCGCTGCTAACTTAAAGAACGGTGAAATCTTAATGTTCCAAAACACAAGATATGAAGATTTCGATCTAGCAGCAGATAAGGAAACAAAGAAGGAATCTAAGAACGATGCAGAATTAGGTAAGTATTGGGCATCACTTGGAGATGTATTTGTTAACGATGCATTCGGTACAGCTCATAGAGCAGCTGCTTCAAATGTTGGTATCGCATCAAATGTTAGTGAGACTGCAGCAGGCTTCTTACTAGAAAAGGAAATCAAGTTCATCGGTGGTGCAGTTGATAATCCTGTTAGACCTTATGTTGCAATCTTAGGTGGTTCTAAGGTTAGTGATAAGATTGGTGTAATTGAAGCATTACTTGAAAAGGCTGATAAGGTTTTAGTTGGTGGTGCAATGATGTTCACATTCTTAAAGGCTGAAGGATATAATGTTGGTGCTTCTCGTTGTGAAGAACAAGAATTCGTTGATTTAGCTAAGAATTTACTTGCTAAGGCAAATGGTAAGATTGTATTACCAGTTGATGCATTAGTAAACAAGGCATTCGAAGATACAAAGGGTACTGCAAAGGCTGTTGATGCATTTGCTAACGACGATATGGGTCTTGATATCGGTCCTAAGACATTAGAAGTATTTGCTAAGGAATTAGCTGGTGCTAAGACTGTTGTATG
>JAEELU010000007.1 GCA_016282815.1 Acholeplasmatales bacterium | reverse complement strand
TGTTCTCTAAAATAGAAGAGTGGTTAATTGTTTGTGTAATGGAACTTCTTACTTTGAAGTTTGTGATGAGACCACAATAAGGACAATATAAGTCCTCACCTTTATTAAGTTTTAATTTTATGATATGATTATTAGTACTTGGATCATATAATTCATCTGATTTATCTAAATCAATGTTTTTAATAAAATTCAAGCATAATCTTGATATGGATTCTTTGTCCATAAATAAAATACCTCCTGTTATAGTTTTTTTGGTCAACTATATTATAACAAAGAGGTATTTTTTCTTTTATCATTAAAATACACCAGTAAGTTTAAAGCTTTACACCTATTTTTTTAAAGCTATATATCATACATCTATTTTTTTAAATATTCACTTAAAAAGGCTGTTAAGCCTTTTTATTTTTTAAATAAGTGCTATAATAAGGTTTGAAAGAAAAAAGGAGAAAATAATATGAAAAAGAGATTGATTGGTTTAGCATTTGTTGCACTTGGTGCATTAACACTTGCTTCATGTGGTAAGAGTGCATCAACTACAATATACACGAATAACCTTACAAAAGGTAATTCAGTTGATAATATTTCAATTGAGTATTTAAATAATGGTAAGGTTGATAATATTACTATTAAGAGCAGTGATACTTATGATGAGGTATCAGAAAAAATATTTAACGCATTTGGTAGCACTTTAATTGGTCCAAAGAGTAATGAAAAAGAATGTTATCCTTATTATGAATATGCTTCAAGAAACCGAAAAATAAGCTCTAAAAATGCTATTTATAGAGAAGTAGAAAAAGATAGTTCTGGTAAAGTAAATGAAAATCGTAATGGTGAATATTTAGCAGGTGATATTGAAACTGAAGAAACAACAGTTGTAAATGCTAATGCATTATTATCAGTTTATACTGATGTTAATGAATCATTCTATTTAGAAAATTATAAGTATGATGAAAAAAAATCATATACAAGTACTACAGGAACAACTGTTTCTGGCAGCTTTAGTGATGAAAGACTTAATAAGGGTCAATATTATAGATTTGATGGTTCACTAAAAGGTGGTACAGTTGAATATGCATCAAATGAACAAAACCAGGGTATTAGATTTAGAGGTTCAGAAACTTCATTATTAAGTGAATATGGACAGCTATATCATAGCTCAAGTTGGAAAACACCAAATGAATATAATGCAACATATAAAGCAGAAAAGAATGATATTTATTTTACTAATAATGATATCACAATAAATTCTCCAATTACTGTAAATTATTATCCATCTAGCAGTTATTATGGTCTATATTATATTGCTAGCATGAGTCGCAAAAATCCTTTTACAAGTGTAACTGATGATTATTATCAAAATAGTTTTGAATTAACAGATAAGTATTTAATATTAAAGTCTAAGCTTAATACATCAAATACCGCAATAAAAATGGTAGAGGATATGGGTTTATCAGCAGATGGAGCAAAAGATATGCTTAAGGCTTTTGAAGGATCTTATTATTATTCTGAATTATGGTTAAATTATAAGGATACTAAGATAGGTGATGCAGAATATTCATTATCTTATGATTATCATAAGATTGATGATGTAACTAAGCAAAAATCAGAAACATTATGGAGTGCTAATACTAAGCCAGCATATATTGATGATGCTAAATTCCAAAGCTTAGGATTAGATGGTAAAGTATATAGTAATACAGCTATAACAGAAAACCATTATGAAACATATAGAATTGATGTTAGTAGTGGTGAGATAAATAGTATGAAGAATGATTTTATCAATAAGTGTAAGAATGATAATTTCTTAACTAAATATAACTTTACTGCGTCAAGTAAATAATAAAAAGGTAAGTTTAACTTCAGTAGAAATACTGGAGTTTTCTTTTTAAAATATAATATTTTAAAATGACTTTATATTTGGTATAATTATATTAAGTATGTAAAATGAAATTTAAGGAGTAATAGTTATGATAATTTCAATAGGCTGTGATCATTCAGCTTTAGAGTTAAAAAATGAATTAATTAAATATTTAGAGGAAAAGGGTCATGTGATTTCTGATAAGGGAACATTCACTAAGGATTCTTGCGACTACACTGATTATGGTTATATGGTTGCTAAGGATTTGAAGGATGGAAAAGCTGATAGAGGAATCGTAATTTGCTTTACAGGAATTGGTATGTCAATTATTGCCAACAAGGTTAAGGGAGTAAGATGTGCTTTAGTTGGTAGTAAGGATGCAGCTCAATTAACAAGAGAGCATAATGATACTAATTGCTTAGCATTATCTGCAAAATACACAGGATATGCTCTAGCAAAGGAAATTGTTGACGTATGGCTAAATACTGAGTTTTCACACAATGAGCGTCATCAAAGACGTATTGATAAAATTAGTAAATATGAGGAGGAGTTTTAAATGTCAGTTACTATTTTAAACCATTCATTAGTTAAGCATAAGCTTACAAACATTAGAAAGAAGGAGACTAAGACTAAGGATTTCTATCAGCATGTTGAGGAAATAGCTGGTTTAATGGCTTACGAAATCACTAGAGATTTCCCTCTTAAGGAAGTAGAAATTGAAACACCTATTTGTAAGTGTGTTCAATATGAAATTGCAAATGATGTAGTAATCGTTCCAATCCTAAGAGCTGGTCTTGGTATGGTTGAAGGAATTAGATCAATGATTCCAACAGCTAAGGTAGGCTTCATCGGTATGTATCGTGATGAGAAAACATTAGAGCCACATGAGTATTATGCAAAGTTCCCTGATACAATTGTTGATTCAATCGTATTAGTAGTAGACCCAATGCTTGCTACAGGTGGTAGTGCTATCGCAGCTATCGAAATGCTAAAGAAGCGTGGTTGCAAGGACATTAGATATGTTGGCTTAGTTGGTGCTCCAGAGGGTATCGACGCATTATCAAAGGCTCATCCAGATGTTAATATCTATTTAGCTTCACAGGATGAAAAGCTAAACGAGAATGGATATATCGTTCCAGGCCTTGGTGACTGTGGAGACAGATTATTCGGAACTAAATAATGAAATTCGGAAAATACGCCAAGGTTTATGCCTTGGGAACTCAAGGTATATTTTCTATGGCTATATTTTCTGTTGTTGGCTTTTTTATTGGCTATTACATTGATAAGGATTCGTTTTGGCCCGTTACATTAGCTATTGTAGGATTAATTATAGGCTTTTTTAATTTAATGATTAGTTTACTTTATATAGCTAAGATGGCTGATAAGGAAGGAAAGGCAAAAATCAAAGATGAATAGATTTTTTGTTCCAATCGCAGTAATAATATCAGCTATAGTAATGACAATTTTATATTTCTGTAATTTGCATTTTATATATTATCTATTTGGTTCATTAATAGCTATAATCACTCATGTGCTTATGACTATTCAAAATAGAAGTATGTATAATACAATTTCTACTAAATATGGTAGAGAAACATTTCATCCTAAGAAATCATCAATATTATGGTATGTTCTTAGGATAGTGATAGCTTTAGGATTAATTGCTGGTATTTTCTTCCTAGGAGATATCAAAAATAGTCCTGATAAATTACAAATAGTTATTTTATTCTTAAGTGGCTACTTAACAATTAAAATGCTATTTATATTCTTCCTAATTAAATTCGAAAGAGGGTGAGAGATGATGGTATTTTTAGATGGGTACAAATTTGATCCGCTTAGTCCCATCGCCTCAACAATTTATATAACTTGTGGTTTAATTATTCTATTCATTGTGTTGTATTTCTTTATAAGGAAGGTAGATCCTAAGGGAAAGACACCATTATGGCTAATACCATTTTTATGGATAGTTGATTTAATCAATGGTTTTGTTAAGGAAAATATAGGAGTAAGGTGGAAAGCATTTGCCCCTTGGTTCTTAACATTGGTAATATTTATATTCTTTGCAAATATATCAGCGGTATATTTCTTAGAAAACCCAACAGGCTATGTAGTAGTTACATTCGCACTTGCCGTATGCTCGTTTATAGTAATACAGCTTGCAGGTATCATATCTAATGGTCCACTTGGATATTTGAAGGGATTCTTAGATCCTACACCTATAATGCTACCAATGAATATATTTAGCGAAATAACATTGCCAGTATCATTATCATTACGTTTGTTTGGTAATGTAATAAGTGGTGCATGTATTTCAATACTAATTAAACATGTGCTTGGCTGGTTTGCAGTACCAGTAATGCCATTTATCAATCTGTTATTTGATATAGCATTTAGTGTCATTCAAGTAGCAGTATTCGTCATTCTGTCTATTATCTTTACATCCATGAAGATTAAAGATGAAGAAAAAATATATAGTAAATAAAAGGAGAAAAAAATATGGATTTCATGACAATTTTAAACAGTATTTTAACATTTTTAGTAGAAGATATAGGAGTTGGTAACGGCCTTAAATACATTGGTGCCGGCTTAGCCGTATTTACAGGTTTCGCAGCTGCCATCGGTGAAGGTAATGTTGCAGCACATGCAGTAGATGCAATGGCTCGTCAACCAGAAATGGCTGGTAATATCAGAACTACAATGTTAATCGGTCAAGCAGTTTCTGAAACAACTGGTCTTTATGGTTTAATTATCGCAATCCTAATTGTATTCAGTGCATAAGAGGAGTTTATTATGTTTTTAAGCTTAGCAGAAAGATTAGGCGAAGCTTCTGATGCTATTCAAATAGCAATCAAGGAGGGTCTTGGACCAATCGCCCTATTATCAGATACAAATCAATTAAGTGCTCAAGCTCTAAATTTCGTAATAGATTTTGGTATTCAAATTTGTGCAACAGTTATTTTATTCGTAGTAATTGCAATATTCTTCTGGAAGCCAATAACTAAAATATTAGAGGCAAGAAGAAGCCAAATCGATAAGGATTTGGAGGATGCTGAAAAGGCAAAGCAAAACGCTATTGAAATCGAAGCTAACCTTCAAAAGGAATTAGATGAGGCTAAAGCTAAGATTAAGGAAATGATTGATACTGCAGAAAGAGAAGCTAATATTCGTAAGGAAACAATAATTAATGCAGCTAAGGATGAAGCAAAGCGTAGACTTGAAAATGTCGAGCAGGAATTAATCGAAGAGAAAAAGTCTATGGAAAAGGAAATTAGAGAAGAAATAGTTAATATTGCCTTCCAAGCCGCTGAAAAGATTGTTCAAAAGGAAATTAATCAGGATAAATATCTTGATATAGTTGATGATATTTTGAAGGGAGCGATCGCTGAATGATCCCTTTAGAGTATGCGAAGGCTATTTATGAAATTGCAGAGGAAGAGAAAAAAGTAGATTTATTTAACGAATATTTCGTTAGTATAAACAATACATTAAGTGATGATTTTATAGCGCTTCTTAAGACTCCAACTATTGAGAAGTCAGAAAAAAGAAATATTATCAATAAGGTTTATAAAAGCATTGATAATACATTTAGAGATTTCCTAATAGTTTTAGTTGATAATGATAGAATCGATATGTTTAAGGATATCGGACATCAGTATAGAAAGCTAGTAAGATTAAACAAGAATATTGTAAGAATTGATATATTTAGCGCCAAGGAGCTATCTAATAAGCAAATGGATAATATCGTTCCAGCACTTGAGGCTAAATACGAAGGAAAAGAATTAGAAATTAAGAATTTTGTGAATCCTTCCTTAATAGGTGGAATACAGGTTATAGCTAATGGAGAATCAATTGATATTAGCTTGAAATCTACCCTAGAGAGATTAAAGGAATCACTACAATAAGGAGGAACAATGGCAAATATTAATTTATCTGAGATTGCTGCTCTTATTAAAGAACAGATAAAATCATATAAGGATGATATTCAAACAGAAAACGTTGGACATGTTGTTCAGGTT
Source organism: Acholeplasmatales bacterium (assembly GCA_016282815.1). Classification (GTDB taxonomy): domain Bacteria; phylum Bacillota_I; class Bacilli_A; order Acholeplasmatales; family Anaeroplasmataceae; genus Anaeroplasma. Next base: position 4,524 of record JAEELU010000007.1, on the reverse strand, counting down.
GGTGATGGTATTGCCTTAGTTCATGGACTAAAGAAGGCTATGTCTAGTGAATTACTTGTTTTTCCTAATGATGTTTATGGTATGGTACAAAATCTTGAAGAGGATGTTGTAGGTGCCATTCTTCTAGGTGAATCAAGTAAAATCGAAGAAGGAGACCTAGTTAAGTGTACAGGTAGAATTCTAGAGGTTCCTGTTGGTGAGGAATTCCTAGGTAGAGTAGTTAACCCACTTGGTCAGCCAATTGATGGCTTAGGTGCAATTAAGTCAGATAAGACTAGACCTATCGAGGTTAAGGCTACTGGTGTTATGGATAGAAGCCCAGTTAATACACCACTTCAAACTGGTATTAAGGTTCTAGATGCGTTAGTACCTATCGGACGTGGCCAACGTGAGCTTATTATCGGTGATAGACAAACAGGTAAAACATCTATCGCAGTTGATACAATTCTAAATCAAAAGACTACAGGAGTTATTTGTATCTATGTTGCTATAGGACAAAAGGAATCTACTGTATCTAGTGTATATGAAACATTAAAGGATAATGATGCGATGAAATATTCTATCATCGTTAGTGCAAGTGCTTCAAACCCTGCACCATTACTATATTTAGCACCATATGCTGGTGTAAGTATGGCTGAGTATTTTATGCATCAGGGCAAGGATGTTTTAATTATTTATGATGATCTATCTAAGCATGCCGTTGCTTATCGTGAGATGAGTCTATTATTAAAGCGTCCACCAGGAAGAGAAGCATATCCAGGTGATGTATTCTATCTACATTCAAGATTACTTGAGCGTGCAGCTAAGCTGAATGATGAATTAGGTGGAGGTTCAATCACTGCACTTCCTATCATTGAAACACAAGCAGGTGATATTTCTGCATATATTCCAACAAACGTAATTTCTATTACAGATGGACAGATTTATCTACAGGCTGATTATTTCTATAAGGGTGTTAGACCAGCTATTAATGCAGGTTTATCAGTATCACGTGTTGGTGGTGCTGCCCAAACTAAGGCTATTAAGAAGGTATCAGGAACACTAAGACTTGACCTTGCTTCATACCGCGAGCTTGAAGCATTTACTCAATTTGGTAGTGATTTGGATGCTTCTACAAAGGCACGTCTTGAGCGTGGTAAGAGAACTCAAGAGGTTTTAAAGCAAGGACTTCATGAAATTATCGACATGGAAGAGGAAGCAATGATTCTTTATGCATTAACACAAGGCTTCCTAGATAATATTGCAGTTGAGGATCTTAAAAAGTTTGAGGATTCATTATATAGAGATATGAAGGTAAACGAGACAGGTAAGAAGATTGCTGAGGAGATTAGAACATCTAAGGTATTACCTGATAAGGAAGTATTAAACGCATATTTCCAAGACTTCAAGAAAAGATTCATGTAAGTGAGGTGAAATAATGGCAAACTCACTTCGTGCTGTGCAATCTAGAATCAATTCTACAAAGTCTACAGCACAAATAACAAAGGCTATGTATATGGTTAGTCAGTCTAAGGTAAAAAGGGCTGAAAAAACATATAAATCATATATGGATTTTATGCAAAGAATAGCTTCTATGGTTAGTGAGCTTTTAGATAACGAGGTTGATGAGGTACATCCATTATTAAAGCCTCGTGAGGTTAATAAAACAGCTTATTTCATTATCACTTCAGATAGAGGACTTGCTGGTAGCTACAATTCTTCACTATTTAAAGCATTAGACGAAAGAATTAAGGAAAGCCACAAGGACAATAATGAATTTATTACAGCTGCTATAGGTAAGCAAGGCTTTGCATATCTAAAAAGAAATAACTATCCATTAATTCAGGATAGTGCTACGTATGTACGTGATGATGTAATGTTTATTGATATCGTTCCACTTGCTAAGAAATTTGTTGATTTATATTTAGCAGGAGAAATTGATAAGCTTGTAATAGTATATAACCATTACATCAATAGTCTTACACAAGAGGTAAGATTTGAAGAGCTTTTACCTATTAAAAAGGTAGATGCTAAAAAATCTAATATAGATTATGTATATGAAACAGGCATTGAGAAAACATTAAATATAATTTTACCAATGTATGTTCAGGATATAATTTATGGAATTATCCTTGATGCAAAAACAGCAGAGCATTCTGCAAGAATGAATTCTATGAAGAATGCCACTGATAATGCTGAAGAGGTTATTGATAAGCTAGAATTACTTTACAATAGAGCCCGCCAAGCTGTTGTTACAAATGAGCTTATCGATATTATTGGTGGAGCAAATGCTATAGGGGGTGACAAATAGTGATTGGACGTGTCGTTGAAGTAAAAGGACCGGTTGTAGATTGTCTATTTGAGGATTCAGAATTACCTAAAATTAATGATGCATTAACAATTGATGTTGATAAAGAAGATAATAATGGCGTAGCTATTAAGCTTACACTTGAGGTTGCACTTCATATTGGTGGAAAAAAGGTTAGATGTATAGCCATGGATTCAACTGATGGTTTAGTTAGAGGAATGAAGGTTGTATCTAAGGAAGCACCTATCACTGTACCAGTTGGTCACGAAACATTAGGTAGAGTATTTAATGTTTTAGGTGAAGCAATTGATAAAAAGGGTGAGGTTAATACTAAGCTTAAAATGCCTATTCATAGAGAAGCACCAAAGCTTGATGAATTATCAGGAAATGTAGAAATACTTGAGACAGGTATTAAGGTAGTAGACTTACTTGCACCATACATTAAGGGTGGTAAAATAGGTCTATTCGGTGGTGCCGGAGTAGGTAAAACAGTTCTTATTCAGGAATTAATTCATAACGTTGCTCAGGAGCATGATGGTATTTCTGTATTTACAGGTGTTGGTGAAAGAACAAGAGAAGGTAATGACCTTTATAAAGAAATGAGCGAAAGTGGAGTTATTAAGAATACTGCCATGGTATTTGGTCAGATGAATGAGCCACCTGGAGCACGTATGAGAGTTGCCCTAACAGGACTTACAATGGCTGAATATTTTAGAGACCAGGAGCATCAGGACGTATTATTATTCATCGATAATATTTATCGTTTTACTCAAGCAGGTTCTGAGGTTTCAGCTTTACTTGGTCGTATGCCATCAGCCGTAGGTTATCAGCCTACACTTGCTACAGAAATGGGTAAGCTTCAGGAGCGTATCACATCTACTAAGGATGGATCTATTACATCTATTCAGGCTATTTACGTACCTGCAGATGACTATACTGACCCAGCTCCAGCTACTACGTTTACACATCTAGATGCAACTACAAACCTTTCAAGAAAGCTTACAGAGGAGGGTATCTACCCAGCAGTAGACCCACTTGCATCTACATCTCGTGCACTTCAACCATCTATCGTTGGTGAGGAGCATTATCAGGTAGCACGTAGAGTTCAACAAATCATTCAAAGATATAATGAATTACTTGATATTATCGCAATCTTAGGTATGGATGAATTATCTGAGGAGGATAAGCTAGTAGTTCATAGAGCTAGAAGAGTAAGATTATTCCTATCTCAAAATATGTTCATCGGTGGTCAATTTACTGGTGTTCCTGGTGCTTATGTTCCAGTTAGTGAAACAGTAAGAGGCTTTAAGGAAATTCTTGATGGTATGCATGATGATTTACCAGAGGAAGCATTCCGTTTAGTTGGTACTATTGATGACGCTGTTAAAAAGGCAAAGGAATTGGTAAAATAATGAGAATAGTAGTTTCAACACATCAAGGTAACCTTTATGATGAAGAAGTAGATTATGTTGTTGTTCATAGTGATTCTGATGGAGAATATGCAGTAATGAAGGATCACGTTCCTGTTATTTCCGTAATGGATACAGGCTATGTTAAGCTTGTTAGAGGAAATGAGGAGCTATATGTTGTTATTGTAAGTGGAATTTTCGAGTATCATGATGATTTCGCAACTATTCTTGTTCAGGAGGCTCACATTGGACGAAGTGCTGAATCTGCTAAGGTTCATCTTGAGGAAGTAAGAAAAGAACGCCTAGAGAAGAATCGTCAAGAATCAAGCGATTTTACTCAGAAGGAAAAAGAATTAAGAGAAAATCTAAAGAAGGCTCAAGCTGGAAATCTTTAAAATAAGGTGAAGTATTATATACTTCATTTTATTTTAGTAAGGAGTTGATTAACTTTGACTTTATTACAATTAAAATATGTTATCACCGTAGCCGAAACGGGAAGTATCTCTAAGGCTGCGGAGGTACTATTTGTATCTCAGCCATCACTTACAAATCAAATACATGAGGTTGAGAATGAATATAATATTAAAATATTTAATAGAACAAATAAGGGTGTAACAATCACAACTGACGGTGAGGTATTTTTAGGTTACGCAAGACAAATACTTGAGCAAGCTAATTTACTAGATGAGAAATATAAAAATGACTATACAAAAAGCTCATTTTGTGTATCATCTCAACACTATTCATTCGCTGTTAATGCCTTTGTTGATGTAATAAAGAAATATGATAGTGATAAATATGATTTCTCTATTAAAGAAACAGAAACAT
>JAEELU010000074.1 GCA_016282815.1 Acholeplasmatales bacterium | reverse complement strand
GGAATTCCTAAAGGTATCATGGGAGTGGAAGAAGGAATATGCCAAGATTATTCGTTCTCAATGGGCTGCCCTTGGTTTATCACTTGATTATACAAAGGAAAGATTTACACTTGATGAGGGTTTAAATAAGGCAGTTAACCATGTATTTATTACTCTATATAATAAGGGTTTATTATATCAGGGTGAAAGAATTATCAACTGGGATCCTGAGGCTAAAACAGCTTTATCTAATATCGAGGTTGAGCATAAGGATGTTGAGGGTGCATTCTATTATTTCACTTATCCATTTGTAGATGGAAAGGGTGGAGTAGTTATTGCAACAACTCGTCCTGAAACTATGTTTGCTGACCAAGCAATTATGGTTAACCCTAAGGATGAAAGATATAAGGATATTATCGGTAAGAATGTTTATATTCCAGGTACTGATACAGTAATACCTGTTATTGCTGATGAATATGTTGATATCGAATTTGGTACAGGCTGTGTTAAGGTTACTCCAGCACATGACCCTAACGACTTTGAGGTTGGTAAGCGTCATAATTTAGCTATGCCTTTATGTATGAACGATGATGGTACTATGAATGCTATGGCATTAAAGTACGAGGGTATGGATAGATTTGAATGTAGAGAGGCTTTAATTAAGGATTTAACTGAAGCAGGCTTATTCATTAAAAAAGAATCAATTATTCACTCTGTAGGTCATAGTGAAAGAACAGGAGTAGTAGTTGAGCCAAGATTATCTAAGCAATGGTTTGTTAAGATGGATGTTTTAGCAAAGCAGGTACTTGAAAATGATGAATATAGATTTGTACCTGAAAGATTTAAGGGTACATTAGAGCATTGGTTAACTGATATTCAGGACTGGTGTGTATCTCGTCAGCTATGGTGGGGTCATAGAATTCCAGCATGGTATAAGGATGATGAGGTAAAGGTACAGGTTGAATGTCCAGGTGATGGTTGGGTACAGGATGAGGACGTACTTGATACTTGGTTCTCAAGTGCATTGTGGCCATTCTCAACACTTGGCTGGCCTGATAATACTGACCTATTAAAGAGATATTATCCAACTAACGTATTAGTTACTGGCTACGATATTATTTTCTTCTGGGTAGCGAGAATGCTATTCCAGGGTGTTGAATTTACACATAAGGCTCCATTTAAGGACATCCTTATTCATGGTCTAATCCGTGATAAGGAAGGAAGAAAGATGAGTAAGTCTTTAGGTAATGGCGTTGATCCATTCGATGTTATTGCTAAATATGGTACAGACTCATTAAGATATTTCCTAACTACAAATTCAGCTCCAGGCCTAGATTTAAGATTTGATGATACAAAGATTGAATCAAGCTGGAATTATTTAAATAAGATTTGGAATATTTCAAGATATGTAATGATGAATTTAGGAGATGACTTTAAGCCATCAAAGATTGATGTTAAGAATCTAAATTTACCTTCTAAATGGATCTTACATAAGCTAAATGAAGTAATTAAGACATTTGATTACAATATGGATAAATATGAATTTGGTGAGGCTGCAAAGGCACTATATTCATTTGTATGGGATGATTTCGCATCTATCTATGTTGAAATATCAAAGGTTGATTTATCATCTGATGATTCAAAGAATATTGAATCTACAAAGAATGTATTAGTTTATGTTTTAACATCAATTGTTAAAATGCTACATCCATTCATTCCATTTATAACAGAGGAAATCTATCAGGTTTTACCTCATGATGAGGCATCAATCACTATTTCAAAGTGGCCAACATATAATAAGGAATTTGATGATAATCATGCTAAAGCATCAATTGATAATTTATGGGAGATAATTACTGCAGTAAGAAATGAGCGTAGTAAGGCAAATAAGGCTCCAAAGGATCCTATCTCAATTACATTATTTGCAAAGGATAGTAATACATTAAATATCTTTAATGAAACAAAGAAGTACATTGAGAAATTTACTAATCCAAAGGAATTAGTATTTACCGATAAGGATATTAATCCTAAGGGTAATGTAATTGTCGTATTACATTCATCTAATATTTATATACCTGAGGATGATCTAGTTGATAGAGCTGAGGTTATTAAGAGCTTAAATCTTAAGAAACAAAAGCTTGAGGCTGAGCTTGAAAGAAGCAAGAAGATGCTTTCAAATGAATCATTCGTAAGTAAGGCTCCAAAGGAAAAGATTGAAAACGAAAAGATGAAGCAGGAAGCCTACCTAAAGCAATATCAGGATGTATTAAATGCATTAAAGGAATTAAATCAATAATTTATGTTTAATACTATAGATGAGGTATATTCATACTTATATACACAAAAAAAGCTATCTAAAAGGGAGAATTTAGATAGAATTAAATATGCTAAGGAAGCCTTAAATATTAAGGTTAACTATAAGATTATTCATGTCGCTGGAACCAATGGTAAGGGTTCTACAGCGACAATGATTAAATCTATATTAATGCTAAAGAATCTACATGTAGGCTTATTCGTATCTCCATTTGTTATTTCATTTAATGAAAGAATTCAAATAAATGATAGATACATAAGTGATGCCGAAATAATGCATTATGCCAATATTCTATATGAATTTAATGAGAATTATAAAAAAGAGAAGAATGATGTTATTCCATTCTTTGAATTAACATTATTAATGGCATTAATGTATTATCAGGATAGAAATATAGATATTTTAGTTATGGAATGTGGTCTTGGTGGACTACTTGATTCTACAAATTTCCTAGATACTGATTTAGCAGTAATAACTAATGTAGGCTTTGACCATATGATGCAGCTTGGAAATACACTACCTGAGATTGCAAACCATAAGCTTGGAATTGTAAAAAATAATATGACATTAATTACTGCAGTAGATAAAAGCCTAATGCCACAATTTACTGAATATGTAAATTCAAAAAATTCAAAGTTAATTAATATAGTTGATTCTGTATCTAATATAAAAGTAGATAACTATACTCACTTTAAATATAAGGATATAGAATATAAAACTAATCTGCTTGGAGAATATCAGGCATATAATGCTTCTATAGCAATTGAGGCAGTGAAATACTTTGATGATAAAATGCCATATGATTTAATTGATTATGCATTATCCAATATATTCTGGCCTGGTAGAATGGAAGTAGTATCTAATAATCCTAAAATTATTATTGATGGAGCTCATAATATCCATGCTATAAATGCTTTAGTTAATTCATTATCTAAAAACTATAATGGTAAAATAAATATTATATTCTCAGCTCTAATAGATAAGGATTCTAAGGGTATGATTAATATATTAGATAAGATTGCTAATAAATATTATTTTACTAATATAGATGATTTAAGAAAATCAAACATTAATGATTTCTTAAATTATACAAATGTAAACTCAACTGTAATAGAGGATTATAAGGAAGCTATAGATAAAGCAGTAAAGGAAAATAATGGTGAATTAATATTAATTACTGGTTCACTACATTTCATATCATTAGTAAGAAAATATATACTAGAAAAATAAAGCTATGAAGCCATTTTCATAGCTTTTTTTGTTGAGAAAAATTTATTTTTTAAAAAAAGTATTATTTATATGCTATAAATATCTTTAGGTGATAATAATGAAAATGGAAGATATAGATATAAATGATAGACCTAGAGAAAGAATAATTAATGAAGGTCCAGATAAGCTAACTGAAACAGAGCTTTTAGCTATTATGCTTGGAAGTGGAACTAAAAAGGAATCAGTATTAGAGCTATCTGATAGATTAATTCATGACTATGGCTTAGATAGATTATTTAGAATGAATTATAATGAGCTTAAGAACATATCAGGTATTAAGCTTGCTAAAGCATCAAAGCTTATAGCAACCTTTGAGATTGCAAGAAGAATATTATCAAGTAATGTAAATGATTTAGAATTAAGAACAGCGAAGGATTTATTTAATTATGTAAGAGCAGATTATTCATTTTTAGAATATGAGGTATTAACTATTATTTTAGTTAATTCTAGATTAAGAATAATAGATAAATTTACATATTCTGATAAGGAATATGATTCTATAAGCTTTCCTATTAAGGAAATAATTAGATTTGCTTTAGATAAAAATGCATTTGGCATATTCTTAGTTCATAATCATCCTGGTGGAAGTAAGTATCCATCAACTGTAGACTTAAAAACCACAAATGAATTAGTTAAGATATGTAAGGCTATGAATATACACTTTTTTGATCATATAATAATATCTGATGATGAGTATTATTCGATATTAGAAAATTAGTATTTAATATTGTTAAACTAAATATCTTATTATATAATTTTAAATGTTTAGGAGAAGAATTATGCTTACTTATATAGGATATTTAATTAAAGGAGCTTTATTCGGTATAGCTAATATTATCCCTGGTGTATCTGGTGGTACTATAGCTGTTATTACTGGTGTATATGAAAAGCTTTTAAATTCAATAAATAACATACTAAAGGATTTTAAGAAATCTATATTATTCTTATTAGTATTTGGTGTTGGAGCTGTAATAGCAGTTTTAGCAGCATCTAAGGGTATAGAGTGGTGCTTGTCACATGCGCTATTCCCTACATCATGCTTATTTATAGGATTAATATTAGGTGGTGTACCACTAATATATAGCCCAGTTAGGGATAAGCTATCATTTAAAAATATTGTAATATTTTTATTATGTATGGCAGCTGTAATAGCATTATTATTCCTACCAAAGAATGCTATAACTGGTAAGCTTGAAATACTAGATTATATAAAACTTGGTGCATGTGGTATTTTAGCAAGTGCTGCAATGATTATTCCTGGTATATCAGGTATGATGATGTTTTATCTATTTGGATATTATGGAACAATAATGACAGCCTTAAATGGTTTAGTTCATATACATACATTCTTAGATAGCTTTTTAGTATTATTACCTGTAGGAATTGGAGTAATATTTGGATTATTCACTACAGCTAAGCTATTAGGATTCCTATTTAAGAAATTTAAGATAGGTACATATTTTGGTATTTTAGGATTCGTAATAGGTAGTGTATGTGCAATTATGTTTAATTTAATTCATTGTACAGATGCGGATTTAAATCTATTTATTAATAGTCCATTACAAATAGCATTATCAATTGGATTATTGATAATTGGATTTGTACTAACATATGTAATGTCTAAATTTGAGAAGAAGGATAATATGAGCATATAGGTGATCTTATGGATGCGGAATATGCTTTAAAATATAAAAAAACAGCTGGAAAGCTGTCATTAGGCTTAATGATATTTGTACTTATAATGGGTGCAGTAATTGTAGGATTTGGATTATTCTTTATAATTTATTTTTTAACACAAATGATGATTACACTTGGTAGTATTATGTGTGTTGTTGGTATATTAGATGCAGTCCTAGCAGTAAGATTTTATCAGGTTACTAAAAAAAGAATAGCTAAAATCTCTGATAAGGAAGCAATTGAAAGATATAAAAGAATACATGGTATAAAATAATAAGAGGCTCATAAAGAGCCTCTTTATTAGTTTTGTTTATTTTCTTCATTCATTGAACGCATTATTGCACGAACCTGCTTTTCAGAAGGTGTTCTACCCATCTGAGCCATCATTTGACGAATCATTGTCTCATTAATAGGTGGGTTCTTTTTTAATGCCTTTTGGAATAGCTTTCTTACTATAAAGAATGTAGCAACTGCAGTAGCCACAAGTACCATTACAATTACTAGAATAAATTGCCAAACCTCAATTTCAAATAAAAACATAGATAATACACTCCTTTAAATAACCAAAGTTATTTTACTATTTTATGCTTAAAAATTCAATAATAAATATGGACAATTTACTATTTTAATGCTAAAATTATATTACAAAGAAAAGAAAGTAAGAGGAGGAGTAATATGCCAAGAAAAGTAATAGAGGATACTTGCATTGGCTGTGGTGCTTGCGCTGGTGAATGTCCAGTAAGCGCAATTACTGTTGATGATGTTTCACATATCGATGCTGATACTTGTATTGATTGTGGAGCTTGTCAAGGTGTATGCCCAGTTGACGCTATAGTTGAAGAATAATTTAGAAATATAAATGGGATAAACAAAATTATCCCATTTATTTTTTGAGAGGAGATGAAGAGGTGGAGCTAGCACATAGTTATCCTAACAAGTTTAATTATAAAAGGATACTTCCATATTTAGTAATATTCATAATATCATTAGTTGGAGTGCTAGTTTCATTCTATAACGGATACCCTGCTGGTGATGATACATATTTCCATATATCAAATATATATGATATATATTTAAGCCTAAAGAGTGGAAATATTAGTCCTATATCAGCTAATTTAGCATCTGGCTTAGGTGTAGGTAAGCAATTATTTTACGCTCCGCTTGCTCATTATATTCCTGCAGTACTTGGAATAATACTAGAGCCACTTGGATTTAGCCTTCTAGATGCATTTAAGCTAACATTATTTTTATCAGTATTTATTTCTGCAATATTTATGTATAGATTTAGTATGCATATATCTAAGGGTAAAATATTAATTTCCTTAGTTATGGCATCCTTATATACATTATATCCTTATAGATATTTTGATGCCTTTTGTAGGCTTGCCTACGCAGAAGCATTATCATTTTGGTTCTTACCATTATTCTTCATGGGTATATATGATATCTGCCATATGAAGGAGCTTAACTCTAAACCATTTATAGAAACTATAATTGGCGGAGCATTATTATTCTTGACTCATAATCTTACAGCATTTTATGCCTTCGCATTTGCTATATTATATTTATTAGTATATATAGTTAATATATTTAGAATGATAAAAAAGAATAAGCTATTTATAGCTTATATAGCTATATCATTATTTATAATGATAGGCTTAATGTCGGTAACATTATTTCAATCATTTACATTATTAAATAATGATTATTATAATATATCAGATCCAGTTAAGATGTGGTCTAATGTAGATGCAGTAATACTTAGAAACTTAGATGCTGGAAATTATTCAGGATTCTTAAATTTTATATTCCTAAATGGTTTAGGAATAGAGGAATCATCATCTACAGCATTATTGTTTGATGTGTTATTCTTTACTCTAGCATCTACAATATTTGTAGTAATTAATAATTTGTTAAAAAGATTTAAATATATACATTTACTTGCTGGATTAATCGTATATGCAGTATTAATTTATTTCCTTACTAAAAGATTAGAGGTATATATAGCAGCTATCGCATTTATAGCTATTTATTCATTTGTGGATATCTTAAATGAAACAAATTTAACTAAAAAGAAGCTATATAAATCTATAAATTTCTGGTATTCATTATTTATGATTGTATTAGTAATTTATATGATTGCTAGACATGATATTTGGTATATATTACCTAAGATTTTCTTAAATATTCAATTCCCATGGAGATTATGGGCATTTATACCTCTATATTTATGTATATTATTATCAGAGGTATCTAATTCAATTAGTAGTCAAAAGCTATATTCCTCAGTATTAATTATCGTATCTACATTATTTGTAGTACTAAATATGTCATATATTGAAAAAAGAATAGCTTATGAAAGAAATTATAATAATAACAATCCAAATGGATGGACATATGAAATTAGTGATCAATATTTTACTAAGATATCATCAATTGGTGCCTGTGTAGAATATTTACCAAAGATTTATTATTATAATAGTGATTATGTACCTGAAAATCCAAATAGCCTTTATAGATCTGTATATAATGAAATAATGTTCAATATTGGTAAATATCCAAATAGAATTAATCCTGTCTTTTTAGAGGGTAGTGGTGAAATAGAGATTACCTATAGAAAGACACCTAAATTTGAAATGTATATTACTACTAATGAAAAAAGCACAATTCAAATGCCATTATTCTATTATGACGGATATGAAATCACAATAAAGGATAGTAGTAATGCTACTATAGTTAAAGCAAAGGATATTGATTCATTAATATCATTTGACCTTGATAAGGGTGAATATGTTGTTAGTATAGATTATGTAGGTACTAAGACAAGACAGGTATCTATAATGTATAGAACAATTGCTATATATTCTATATTTATATTTGTACCAGCTGATATGCTATATTTAGCATATAATGATAGAAAAAAGAGAAGAATGATGTAAAAAAAAGAGCACAGCTGTGCTCTTTTACTTTTCTAATTGTTTTTTCTTTTTAAAGCTATTTTCAGTTCCCTTAAATAATCTTACATAATTTTTTCGATGCTTTACAATTATTAATATCGCAGTTAATGAAACTAAAATTATACATGGTAGGCTTATCTTTCCTATTAGGTAAGCACCAAATGATACTGGCTCTAATCCAACGAAATATAGAACTAATGTAGTAACAAATACTGTAAGTGTTGCGAAGGTAGAAGCTAAAGATACATAGCCTGATATTTTTAATGTTAAATAAAAGGCAATTAAGCATAGAATAGCTGCTAGAGGAGAGATTACAAATACAACTCCTAATGATGTAGCAACAACCTTTCCGCCCTTGAAGTTAAGATATAATGGGAAGCCATGACCTAATATCGCAGCAACACCGAAGAATATATCATCGATTGGTGGATTATATACACCGTTCATTCTTAGAATTCTTACTATTAAAATTACAACTACGCCCTTTAGCATATCGCAAGCAAAGACAAGTAATCCTAATTTCTTACCTAAAACTCTAATCGCATTAGTAGAACCAATGTTTTTACTACCATGCTCTCTAATATCGATATGGGCAATTCCTTTACCAATTACTAGACCAAATGGAATGGATCCAAGTAGGTACGCAATAACCAAAAGAATTACTGCGATTAAGGCATCAGCTGTCTGCTCGAAAGATGCTGTAAAAAATATCATATTTATCATTTTTCGTACTCCAAATTTAAATTCGATTTAATTATACAATGTATAATTGATATTGTCAAAAAATAGTTTATTTTTTATGTCGATTTTCTTGAATAAAATAGCCATTTTATGATATTATTAAAGAAGTGTAAGGTTTGGTGATTGTAGTGCAAAATAATACATATAATGATGAATCCATAACAGTACTTGAGGGACTTGAGCATGTTAGAAAACGTCCTGGTATGTATATAGGTTCAACAGATGAAAGAGGTCTTCATCATTTAGTTTGGGAGATAGTAGATAATTCAATTGATGAAGCACTTGCTGGCTACGGTAGGGAGATAGTTGTCACTATAAACGAAGACAATTCAATCACTGTAGAGGATAATGGTAGAGGAGTTCCATGTGGTATGCATGCTACAGGCAAAAACACAATGGAAATTATATATACAAAGCTTAATGCTGGTGGTAAATTTGGCGGTAATGGCTATAAGACAACTGGTGGTCTACATGGTGTTGGTGCATCAGTAGTAAATGCCTTATCAAGCTATATGGTTGTAACAAGCTATAGAGATGGTAAGGTTCATAGAATTAAATTTGAGGATGGCGGAAAAAAGGTTTCTAATGTTGAAATACTAGGAGATAGTAGAAAGACAGGAACAACCGTAACATTTAAACCAGATCCAATGGTATTTACTACAACTGTATATCAGTATGAAACAATTAAGACTAGAATTAGAGAAAGTGCATTCCTAATTAAGAATCTTAAGATGGTATTAAAGGATAAGAGAAGTAAGAAGGAGGAATCATTCCTATACGAGAATGGTATCTCTGAATATGTAGCATTTATGGATATGGCTAAGAAGCCAACACATAGTGTTGCTTACTTCGAGGGTACATATAGAGTACCAGATACTAAAGAGGATATTGAGGTCGAGGTAGCACTTCAATTTATCGATTCATATAGTGAAACTATCGTATCATTTGTTAATAACGTAAAAACAGCTGATGGTGGTTCACATGAGACAGGTTTTAAAACTGCTTTAACTAAAGCATTTAATGACTATGCTCATAAGAATAATTTAATAAAGGCCAATGCTCAGCTTGAGGGTACTGATATTAGAGCAGGTATGACTGCAGTAGTATCTGTAAGAATCGGTGAGAAACTATTGGAATTCGAAGGTCAAACAAAGGGTAAGCTTGGTACTCCAGCTGCTAAAAATGCAGTTGATAGCGTGCTTACTGAAAAGCTTGGCTATTTCCTTGTGGAGAATAAAAATTTGGCAGATAATATTGTTAAGAAGGCCTTAAAGGAAGCTGAATCAAGAGCTGCAGCTAGACGTGCTCGTGAGCAGGCTCGTATGGATAAGAAGGATAAGGGCGAAAAGAATATTTCAGCTAAGCTTGCACCTACAAGTGAAAAGAATAAGGATATTAATGAACTATATCTAGTTGAGGGTGATTCAGCCGGTGGTTCAGCTAAGCAGGGTAGAGATAGACGCTACCAAGCAATATTACCACTTCGTGGTAAAGTATTAAATACTGAAAAGGCAAATGCTGAATCAGCACTTAAGAACGAAGAAATCGCAACTATGATTTATACAATTGGAGCTGACTATGGAACAAGCTTCGATTTAAAGAAATGTAATTATAAAAAGATAATAATAATGACAGATGCCGATGATGATGGTGCTCATATTCAGGTATTATTATTAACTTTATTCTTTCGATATATGAGACCACTAACTGCGGATGGTAGAGTATATATAGCTATGCCACCATCATTTACGATTACTAAGCGGGGTAAAACGGAAGAAATTATTTATGCTTGGAGCAATGAGGAAAAGCAACGAAT
>JAEELU010000073.1 GCA_016282815.1 Acholeplasmatales bacterium | reverse complement strand
GCATTCAGTAGTACATCTCATATATTTCAAATAATAGGTATAGTATTATATCTTGCATCTCTAACAACTATAGTTTTATATTATGCAATAATATTATTTCAAATTTATGTGAATAGGGATAATGATGAATGGGTATATAAAATCTATGGATTAAAAAAGAAGCTAGATTTAGTTACATTCACTTGTAAATGCTTATCAATATTCTTATTTATTTTGATTTATATATTAAATCCATGCACCGTAGATGGTACATCTATGAATGATACATTTTTAGAAAATGATAAGGTTATATGTACTGATGTATTTTATTATCCAAAGAAGAATGATGTTATAGTATTTAATGCTAAAAGATATAGTGGTAAGGATGAATTATATATCAAAAGAGTCGTTGCAATAGAGGACGATGAGGTAACATATATAGATGGAATATTATATATTAACGGAGAAAAGGAACAAATTCAAAGATTAAGCAATAGTAACTTTACAAAATTGTTACAATATATCGATAGATTAGGTGGTACTTTAGTTGAAAATGGTGCCATAGTTCCTAAGGGAATGATAGTAGTACTTGGTGATAATAGAGAGCATTCCTATGATTCAGGTGAATTTGGACCTATATATATTAACGATATTTATGGTAAGGTAATAATGAGGGTATTCCCATTTGATAAGATAAGATTATTTTAGATTTAAAGGAGTTTTCATATGGAAAACAGTAAGGTAATACAATGGTTTCCAGGCCATATGGCTAAGGCCAAAAGAGAAATAATTGAATCACTAAACAAGGTTGATGTTGTATTTGAGCTATATGATAGTAGAATTCCTTTTTCATCTAAAAATCCTATGGTTGATGAAATAGTTAAAAATAAGCCTAGAGTTGTTTTACTTAATAAAGCAAATATCGCAGATAAGAAAACTACTAAGCTTTGGATAGATTATTATAAGAATAAAGGAATACTTGCCTTAGATATAGATTCAATCACAGGATATAACATTAATAAAATAATTGATTATGCTAATAAGGCATTAAAGGAAGTATTTGAAAAAAGAGAAAAGAAGGGTATTAGATCAAAGCAAATTAAAGCATTAATTATTGGTATACCTAATGTAGGTAAATCAACATTAATCAATAAGCTTGCTAAAAGAAAAGCAACTAATGTAGGTGATAAGCCTGGTGTAACTAAGGCTCAATCATGGATAAAGGTCACTGATGATTTATTCCTATTAGATACTCCAGGTGTATTATGGCCTAAATTTGAGGATCAAATGGTTGGATTAAGATTAGCTGTATGTGGATCAATTAAGGATGATATACTTGATACAATAGATATAGCATATGGTGCAATTGAGCTTATTAAATATAGATACCCAGAATTATTGAAGGAAAGATATAAATTAGCTGAATTATTATCGAATGAAGAAATATTAGCTGATATTGCAAAAAATAGAGGATGCTTATTAAAAGCAGGTGAGCCTGATTTATTAAGGGCAGCAACCTTATTTTTGAATGATATAAGAAATATTAGGATTGGAGCTATGAGCTATGAAGAACCAGAAGGATGTTAATTTATATAAATTTGAAGAGGAGCTATACGATCAGGGCTTTTCAAATATTTGTGGTATAGATGAGGCAGGAAGAGGACCTTTAGCAGGACCTGTAGTTGTCGCAAGCTGTATTTTACCACCATTCTTGAGAATACCTGGTATTAATGATTCTAAAAAGCTTTCTGAAAAAAAGAGAGAGGAGCTTTATAAGATTATCATTAAGGAGGCTATAGCCTATAAGGTTGTTTTTGTTTCAGTTGAGGATGTAGATAATCTAAATATCTATAATGCAACTAAAAAGGGAATGCTTGAGGCTGTAGAGGGATTAAAGGTTACACCTGATTATGTTTTAATTGATGCGATGCCACTTGGTGAATTACATCAGGATAATAAATCAATTATCCATGGTGATGCATTAAGTGCATCTATCGCAGCAGCATCAATTATAGCTAAGGTATCAAGAGATCAATATATGAAAAAAATGGATATTAAATATCCTAATTATGGCTTTGCAAGACATAAGGGCTATGGCACTAAGCAGCATTTAGAGGCATTAGAAAAATATGGACCATGTCCAATTCATAGAAAAACATATTATCCAGTTACTAAATATTATTCAAAGCAATTAGCCTTTGATTTTGGTGATGATGAATAATAATGACAAATAATTAAAAATGTTATATAATTGATTTAGAAATTTGGAGGTTTTAAAATGGTAAAGGAACATAAAAGTATAGTAGAATATAAATTTGATACTCAATTATTAATTGATATCGGAGATAAGGATGTAGATGACGCTGAGGATGAGTTTAGAGAATTCATTTTAACTAAATTAGTTGGTGATAGCCTTGTAGTAGCTTCAGTTGAGGGTGAGGATAAATATGGTAACCCTGAGAACTTCATTAAGATTCATTTCCACACTAATGAGCCTTGGCTAGTATTAGCACATGGCCAAGAGGTTGGAGATATCTATGATGTTGTTATTGAAAATATGCAACGTCAGGCTGATGGCTTAAAGGGCTAATGGTAAAGAATATAATCAAAAAAGAAGAGCTACTTAAGATTAAATCTGTAGATGCTAACCAAGATGATAAATATATCATCGATGAATTAGTAGATACATTAAAATTTAATTCATCACATTGTGTTGGAATGGCAGCTAATATGATTGGATACCATAAAAATATTATCGTTTTTTATGATAATAATAAAATTAATATTATGGTAAATCCAAAAATAACATCAAAATCAGGTGAATATAAAGCCTTTGAGGGATGCCTATCACTTGATGGTATGAGACCTGCAGTTAGATATAAGAATATTAAGGTAGTATTTCTTGATGAAAATTTCATTAAAAGAACAAAATCCTATAAGGATTTTACTGCTCAAATAATCGAGCACGAGATAGATCATTTAAATGGAATAATCATATAAAGCCAGTTTATTAACTGGTTTTTATTATTATAAAAAGTATTACAGATTAATCTATGTAAATAAGCTCTTTTTCTAATAATATTTCTTGACATTTATACTATAAATAAGTATAATAAATCAGGCTGAGGTGATTTTGGTGAAGTGGGCTTTAGCACAGTTAAATAAAATATCTATGCCATATACATTTGATGAGTGCTTAGATTTATCAGAATTAGTTGGTTTTGAGAATATCAAATCAGTTAATAATGTTAATGTAAGAACTACTATTAGAGAATATGGTGATGATACATATCAATGTGAATTTAAAATTTCATGTGAGCTTGGCCTTGAGGATTCAGTTACACTTGAGATAATAAATTATAAGATTGATACTGAAACAACTGAGCTTTATACTACTAATCCAGAAACTTTAGATGCTACTATAATTGAAACTAGTACCCTAGATACTAAGGAAGCAATTATAGCTCAAATATTATCTGAGAAGCCAGTATCTATATCTAATCATGAATTTGAAGATGATTATCAGGATGAAGATGAAGCTGAGGAAGAGGATAATATTAATCCAGCATTTGCCTCGCTAAAGGATTTATTGTAGGAGGATTAGACATGGCAGTTCCTTTTAGAAGAGTTTCTAAGATGAAGAAGAGACAAAGACGTTCTCACTTAGCTCTATCAGTACCTGGAATGATTACTTGTCCTAACTGTGGTGAATTAACATTAGCACATAGAGTATGTGGTAATTGTGGTTACTACAATGGTAAGCAAGTTGTTACTCCAAAGGCAAAAAAAGAAGACGAAGAATAATTAATTATTCGGAAATAGAAATAGGCACTGGGGTGCCTATTTTCTATTTATAGAGATATAATTTAAAATATGGTATAATCAAATAGGTGAGTATAATGTATATACATAAGAGTGTTTTATTAAATGAAGCAATTGAATATTTAAATATAAAACCTGAAGGTATTTATGTTGACGCTACTACAGGTGGTGGAGGACATTCAAAGGAAATATTAAAAAGATTAACTACAGGTCATTTATATTGCTTTGACCAGGATGAATATGCAATTGGTAGAGCAAACGAGGTTTTAAGTGAGGTAGGCTCTAATTTTACTTTTATAAAAAGTAATTTCGTTAATTTAAAGGAAGAATTAAATAAGCTAGGAGTTACTAAGATTGATGGAATTCTATATGATTTAGGTGTTTCATCATTCCAATTTGATATACCAGAAAGAGGATTCTCCTATAATTATGATGCTAAGCTTGATATGAGAATGGATCAGGATAAGGAATTAACTGCTGAATATATAGTTAACAATTATTCACTTGATGAATTATCAAATATATTCTTTAGATATGGTGAGGATTCTAATAGTAGAATGATTGCTAAGGGTATCGTTGAGGCTAGAAAAACAAAAAGGATAGAAACAACATTTGAGCTTGTTGATGTAATAAAAAAATCATTACCTCAAAAGGTTTTAAATATGAAGGGACATCCTGCTAAAAAGATATTTCAAGCACTACGTATCGCCGTAAATGATGAATTAAGAGTATTTGAGGTATCAGTTAATCAAGCACTTGATATGCTTAATAAGGATGGTAGAGTAGTTGTAATTACCTTCCATTCACTGGAGGATAGAATTTGTAAGGTAGTATTTAAGGAAAGAAGCACAGTAAATATTCCTAAGGGATTACCTATCAATAATATCAAGGGTGCTGACTATGAGCTTGTTAATAAGCATCCAATTTTACCTAGTGAAGAGGAGCTTGAATATAATAATAGAGCACATAGTGCTAAAATGCGTGTAATAAAAAAAGTAGTATAAAATACTACAATAATACTAAAATAATGGTATAATAATAAATATAAATCGGGAGGAAAAACAAATGAAGGAAGTTAAACTAACTACAATTATTGGCTTTTTATGCTTTATAGCATTAATGCTTGCTGGTACTGTATGGCTACTTACATTCATTCCAGGTAATGCTTTAGAAAACACTTTAAAATGGTTAAAGAATATTTCTGTATTAATATTAATAGCATGTGGATTAGTATTCGGCTGGATGTGGCTATATGATTCAAAGATGAACAAGACATTAAAGATAGTGTTAATGACATTGTTCGTTCTCTTTGCAGTATTAGCAGTAATAGGCGTAATTAGATAATAAAAAAGGAGGCTTTTGATGAAAATATTTAAAAGATTTGTAATTGCAATTTTAATAATTTTCTCACTAGCCTCTCTTTCGTCTTGTGCGTTTTTTGAAAGAGCCCTAGAAAAAATAGGCTTAGGAGGATCTGGTGAGACTACAACTGAAACTACTACAAGTAGTTTACCTAAACCTTCAGATAAAACAAATCCAGTTATAGAGCCAACTACTACAAGTAGTAAGTCTACAGTAGAATCTAGTACAAATACAAGTAGAGATAGTTCATCAACAACTAAAGCTACATCTACTAAATCATCTTCATCTTCAACAAGTACAAGTGAAGAAGAATTAGTGTTAGAATATGGCTATAAGGATTGGGAAAGATATGCTAATAAGGATAATTATCAAGGCTTATATATAAAATTTAGAAATGCTTTAGATGATTTTTCAAAATCTACATCTAATGTTAATGGTCAAAATCTAGATGTGTCAGGTGTTACATCTACATATTATATATTTGAGGATGTAGAATATACTGAATTTAATATTTCAGCAAATGAAGCACTTGCAGTATTAAAAACTGTATTATTAGATAATCCAAGATTTTATTTTGTAAGTAATACATTATTAACATATCATCAAACTCAAGGCTCTACATCAAAATATTATATTAAGCTTGCAGTAGATGAGGAATATGCTTTATCATCTAAAAGATTAGAATATAATAATAAAATAGCTGAATTTGAAGGCTTATGCTATGCTGGAATTTTAGATGAGATGACAGTAGAGGAAAAGGTTAAGCATGTTCATGATTATATAGTTGCACATGCTCAATATGCATATGAGGCTGATGGTGTAACTCCATCAACAAAATCTATATCACATAATATGGTTGGTATACCATATGAGGGAAAAGGTGTATGTGAAGCATATGCAGAATTATTTACTTATTTATTAAAGAATCTTGGTATTCCTACAGTTACTGCATCAGGTATGGGATATACATCAACTAGCCCTATGGGTGAGGCACATGCATGGAATTATGTTTATATCGATAGTGAATATTATGGATTTGATGTAACATGGGATGATTCAGCTAGAACATATGATTATTATGGTATGTCATATAATTCATTAACATACGGTAGAAAGTCTACAAATGGTAGACATAGTGCTTATGAATCTTATATTTCAAATGGAATTAATTATTTATATAGGGTTCCTTCAGCAAGCACTAACGATATAATAGTTTCATAATAAAAGGGTACTCTTAAGAGTACCCAATTTTTTTATTACTTTATATCCTTTATAAATGCCTTATATCCAAGGTATGCTTCATAAATATCAGCCTTAGATACAACCTCGCTTGGAGCGTGCATTGATAGAACAGGAATACCAGCATCGATAACATTCATATTATAGTTACCTAAAATGTATGCGATAGTTCCACCGCCACCTACATCAACCTTACCAAGCTCTGCAGTTTGATAATTTACATTGTTATCATCCATAATCTTACGGATTTTAGCGATGTATTCAGGCATTGCATCATTACAGCCTGATTTACCACGTGCACCTGTATATTTGTTGAATGTGATGCCGTTTCCTAGGAATGCGGCATTTTTTCTTTCGAATGCATATGAATAAATAGGATCATAGCCTGCGCTAACATCACTTGATAGCATATAGCTATTTGTGATAGTATGACGTAGCTTTAAATCATTATAGCTTGTTAGCTTATTGATTAGCTCAGCGATAGTATTTTCAAACCAAATAGAGTGTGCACCTGTAGCACCAACTGAACCGATTTCCTCCTTATCTACTAATACAGCACAAGAAGTTCTTTCAAGCTTATCAGTATCAAGTATAGCAAGTAAAGAAGTATAAGCACAAACTCTATCGTCATGACCATAGCCCATAACCATAGATCTATCTAAGCCTAAATCTCTTGCTGCACCAGCAGGAACGATTTCAAATTCGCTTGATACGAAATCCTCCTCCTCAATATCATACTTATCCTTTAATAGCTTTAATAGATAAGCCTTAACCTTATCCTTATCTGAATCCTTAGCAGGAATAGAAGAAAGTGTAATATCTAAATCCTCACCCTCAACTACCTTAGAGCCAGTCTTACCCATTTGATCAGCAGCTAAATGGATTAATAAATCAGTGATATATACGATTGGATCTTTATCATCCTCACCAATTACCACATCAACGATAGAACCATCCTTTTTACATACAACACCATGTATTGCAAGAGGTCTCGCAACCCATTGATATTTCTTGATTCCACCATAATAATGTGAATCAGCTAGTGTAAAACCATCCTTTTCGTATAAAGCATTTTGCTTTAAATCAATTCTTGGTGAATCGATATGAGCACCTAAAATGTTAATACCATTTTCGATATCCTCACTACCAATGATAAATGCTATAAAGTTTTTACCCTTATTTGTAGCATATACCTTATCACCTGGCTTTAATGTTTTTACATTATCTAAATTTTTATAGCCCTTAGCCTCAGCTAGCTTAATAGAATATTTAACACATTCTCTTTCAGTTTTACATTTAGATATAAAATCCTTATATCCTTCTGAAAACTTCATTACGTTTTCAATATCAATATCTTGATATTTTTCCCATGCATTTTTTGAATACATAATTAACACCTCCACTGGCAATTATTATATCACAATTATTCGATATTAGAAAAAATATTTTAATTTATAATTAAAATGTGTTATAATGTTTCTAATTTGAGGTGATTGTCGTGGATGATAATAATGAAAGACTTCAAAAGGTACTCGCTTCATGTGGAGTAGCTTCAAGAAGAAAATGTGAAGAATATATAGTTTCAGGTAGAGTAAAGGTAAACGGTAAGGTCGTTACTGAGCTTGGAACAAAGGTTTCTAAAAAGGATAGAATCGAGTTTGATGGTAAGGAGCTTGAAAGATTAGGTAAGCTTTATTATGTAATAAATAAGCCTACTGGCTATTTAACATCAATGAGTGATCCTTATAACAGAAGATTAGTAATGGATTTAATAGATCCTGAAATTAGAAAGAATAGAATTTTCCCAATTGGTAGATTAGATTATGACACTGCAGGAGTTTTACTATTAACAAATGATGGTGAGCTATCATATAGATTAACTAGAAGCAATAAGGAAATATCAAAGATATATCAGGTAAGAGTGGATGGAATTATCACTCAAGAGGCTATAGTTAATTTAATGAAGGGTGTTATGATTGATGGTGTTATGACAAAAAGAGCTAAGGTTGATGTTATATCACTAGATAGAAAGAATGAATCAAGCCTAATAACACTTGAAATAACAGAAGGTAGAAATCGTCAGGTAAGAAAAATGTGTGAGGCAGTTGGCTTCCCTGTAAAGAAATTAAAAAGAATTTCATTTGCAGGAATAACACTTGAGGGCTTATCAATTGGTGATTATAGAGAATTAAAGCCTCATGAGGTAAAGAAATTATATAGTTTGTAATTCATTACAAATTATGGTAAAATAGATAAGGTTAGGTTAATTATTATGAAAGATTTTATAGTCGCAATAGATGGACCTGCAGGAAGTGGTAAATCATCAATTTCTGATATCGTATCTAAGAAATTAGGATTTACTCATGTTGATACAGGCGCCTTCTTTAGAGCAATTACTTTAGAGGCTCTAAGAAGAGGTATTAATTTAGAAAATGAAGATGAATATTCCTTTTTAGATGAAATAAATGTTATCTATAAGGAAGGTAAAACATATTTAAATGATGAGGATGTTTCAGGATTAATTAGAACTCCTGAAATTAGTAATAATGTTAGTGTACCTGCAAAGCTTAAGAGGGTTAGAGAAAGAGTAATCGACTTCGAAAGATTATCATCTAAGGGTAAAATAATCATGGATGGTAGAGATATAGGTACAGTAGTATTACCAAACGCAGATTTAAAAATCTTCTTAACAGCCTCAAATGAGGAAAGAGCAAGAAGAAGATTTGAGCAAAATAAATTGTTAGGTATTGAATCCGACTACAACACAATATTAAAGGAAATAATTGAAAGAGATAAAAAGGATTCAGAAAGGGCAATAGCCCCATTAAAGCAGGCAATCGATGCGATTCCAATCGATACTACAAAAATGAGTATTGATGAGGTTTCGAATATGATTATAAGTTTAATAAATGAGAGGAATGAATAATATGCAAGATTTCAACATGGAAAATTACGACATTGACCTTAAGCGTCTAAGAAAGGGTGATATCGTTGAGGGTGAGGTTATCTCTATCCCTGATGATAGAACTATCTATTTAGATGTTAAGAGCTTTACAGAAGGTACAATGCATTTAAATTTCTATACAAACGACAAGGATGCTACAACTTTTAAGGGCTTAGTGCAAGTAGGAGACAAAATTAAATGTACTGTAACAAGCGTTACAGAGGATCACATTTTCCTATCTAGATTAAATCAATTAAATGAGGAAGGCTTTAATAATGTAGTTAAGGCTAAGGAAAATGGTGAATTAATCACTGTTAAGGTTGCTGAAAAAATCGATGAGAAGGGCTTTAGATGCGTATATGATGGCGTAAAGCTATTCTTACCTAGAAGCCAAGCAACTCAATCTGTAGTAGTTGGTAAGGAAATCGAGGTTAAGGTAATCGATATCGATGAAAGAAAGAATAGTGCAGTAGTATCTCGTAGAGAGGTTGAAAATGATGAATACCAAGCTAATAGAGATAAGGAATACGAAAAAATCAACGAGGGTGATGTATTAAAAGGTACTATCATCAAGGTTGAAAAGTATGGTGCATTAGTTAAGTTTGAATATTTAACAGGTTTATTAAAAACTGTACAGGTATCTCATAAATTTATTGATATCGAAAAGGAATTAACTGTTGGTGATGAAATCGAGGTTAAGGTTATAAAGAAGGAAAATGGTAAGATTGAATTATCAAGAAAGGCATTACTTGATACTCCATTTGCTTTATACATCAAGAATCATAAGGTTTCTGATACAGTTAAGGGTAAGGTAACTAATAAATTACCATATGGTCTATTAATTGAGCTTGCAGATGATGTTAAGGGCTTATTACATAGATCAGAATATTCACATAATCCAAATGATAATTTCAATAACTGTGTAAAAATCAATGATGAGGTAGAGGCTTCAATTATTCAAATTGATGAAGCTAAGGAAAGAATTTCTCTATCTCGTAAGCCTCTTTTAGATAACCCTTGGGAAAGAGTAGAGGGTAAGGTTGGAGACGTTGTTGAATGCAAGATTGTTGAAATCAACGAAAAGGGCTTAAAGGTTGAAGCTTTAGGTGTTGATGGATTCGTTCCACTAAGCGAAGCTTCAGTTGAAAAGGCTAATTTAAATGAGCTTTATCAGGTAGAAGATAAGGTTAATGCTCAAATCCTTGAAATTAAACCAAAGGAATGGAGATTAAAGCTTTCTATCAGAAGAATCCTTGAGAAAAAGGCTCGTGAGGAATACGAAAAGCATTTAACAACTGATGAAGAGACTCCAACTATCGGAGATAGATTCGAAGACGTACTTAAAAAATAATAAAACTAGGTGGTGGTATTATGTTACCAAAGGTAGCGATAGTTGGTAGACCTAATGTAGGTAAATCAACATTGTTCAATCGTATCATTGGTACAAGGTTATCCATTACAGATGATTCTCCAGGAGTTACTCGAGATAGAATATATCAGAGAGCAACATGGATGATGAAGGACTTTTTCTTAATCGACACAGGGGGCATTGAATTAAGTGATGCTCCTTTTTTAACCGAAATTAAAGCACAAGCTGAAATCGCAATGGATGAGGCTGATGTAATTATTTTCGTTGTTGATTGTCGTAGTGGTGTAACAGATGATGATACATATATAGCTAAGCTATTATATAAAACTAAAAAGCCTGTTATTTTAGCTGTAAATAAGGTAGATGATCAAAAGTTTAAGGATAATATTTACGAATTTTATTCATTAGGCTTTGATGAGCCAATTCCTACATCATCAAGCCATGGTGTTGGTGTTGGTAATTTACTTGATAAGGTAATTGAGCTTATTCCTCAAAATAACAAAGAGGAGAAGGATGACGCAATTAAATTCTGTTTAATTGGTAGACCTAATGTAGGTAAGAGTAGCTTAACTAATACATTATTAAATGATAATAGAGTTATTGTATCTCCTATAAGTGGTACAACAAGAGATACAATAGATACACGCTTTAAGGCTAATGGTAAGGAATATGTAGTTATCGATACTGCTGGTTTAAGAAAGCGTGGAAAAATATATGAAAATATTGAAAAATATTCAGTAATTAGAAGTGTTGATGCGATAGGTAGAAGTGATGTTGTTTTACTTGTATTAGATGCATCTACAGGTATTATTGATCAGGATACACATGTTGGTGGCTATATTGAGGAATATAGAAAGCCATGTATTATTGTTGTAAATAAATGGGATCTTGTAGATAAGGATTCTAAAACAATGAAGAAATGGGAAGAGGATATTAGAAAAACCTATAAATATCTTGACTATGCTCCAATTGTTTTCTTATCTGCACTAGAGAATAAGAGGGTTCATACACTATTCCCTGCAATTGATTTAGCTTATGAGGCATATCATAGAAGAATCGCAACATCAGTTATTAATGATGTTATTCAGGATAGTGCATTAATGTTCCCACCATCTGAATTCAATGGTGGTAAGATTAAGCTATATTACGCATCTCAGGTTGGTGTAGAACCACCTACATTTGCGATATTTGTTAATGAGCCTAAATATTTACATTTCTCTTATTATAGATATTTAGAAAATCAAATCAGAAAGAATTTTGATTTTTATGCAACTCCTATTAAACTCGAGTTCAGAAAGAGGGATTAGCCTATGAATATTTCAATTATTGGTGGTGGTGCCTGGGGTACTACACTTGCTCAGGTATTATCAGATAATTCACATAAGGTATTAATTAGAGATATAAATGAACAATTTGTTGAGAAAATAAATCATAAGCATTTACATCCTTATTTTGATTTATTAGTACCTACTGATATAGTAGCAACTATGGATTTAGAGGAAGCAGTTAATTATTCAGATGTAATTGTTCTTTGTGTTCCTACAAAGGCAATGAGAACTGTATTAACTGAGATTAATCCTTTACTTAAGACAAAGAAGCTATTTATTAATGTTAGTAAGGGTATTGAGCCAGATTCTTCAAAAAGAGTATCTGAAATTGTAGAAGAGGTTATCGCTAAAAAGTATTTAAGAGGCTATGTATGCCTATCTGGTCCATCTCATGCAGAGGAGGTTATTTTAAGGAAAGCAACTGCACTTGTGGCTGCATCAACAAATAACAAGCTTGCTAAAGAGGTTCAGCAGATATTTGCTAACGATAATTATTTAAGAATTTATACAACAGACGATGTAATTGGTGTAGAAACAGGTGGAGCAATCAAGAATGCTATTGCTATCGTATCTGGTGCTGCAGCTGGTATGGGTCTTGGTGAAAATGCAAGAGCTATGCTTATTACTCGTGGTGTAAAGGAAATAGTATCAATAGTTGTTGCTCTAGGTGGTAAAATGGAAACTGCCTATGGCCTTTCTGGTGTTGGTGATTTAATTGTTACTGCATCAAGTATGAATTCAAGAAATTTCCAATGTGGATTAAGAATTGGAAAGGGTGCCTCAATCGATGAGGCTATAGGTTCTGTAGTTCAATCAGTTGAAGGTATTAGAGCTATTAATGCTGCATATGAAATTGGTAAAAAATATAAGCTTGAATTACCTATTATCAATATTGCCTATGAGGTTGTTCAGGGTAGATGTAGTGCCAAGGATGCTCTAACAGCACTATTAAAGAGAAGCCTTAAGGACGAAAAATATTGGTAATTAATTTGACAGTAATTATTATTTAATATATAATAATTGCGATTTATTTAAGAAATGAGGAATAAACCATGAGAAGAATATTTGTTGACTCAGGTTCATCAATAAAAAAAGAAGAATTAGCTAAATATAATGTAGAATTAATACCACTAAAAATTCTTATCGGCGATAAGGAATATTTTGATGATGGTGAGGACCTACCTTTAGATAAGTTTTATTCATTATTAGCTTCAGAAAAACAATTTCCTAAGACAAGCTTACCTTCACTTGATACAGTAGAAAAGATGGTTACAAAATATACTGATCAGGGTGATGAGGTTATTATCATTACTATATCTAGTAAGATTAGTGGTACTAATAACTCATTCAATATCCTATTTGAGGATAATGATAAGGTAATGGTTGTAGATTCATTAATTGCTGTTGGTGGAATTAGATTCATTGTAGAATTATTAAATAAAAATCAGGATAAATCATTCGCTGAATTAAAGCCTATATTAGATGAGTTTATTCCAAGACTTCATGTTATGGCAATTCCAGAAACATTATATTACCTACAAAAGGGTGGAAGATTATCTAAGACTGAATGGCTATTAGGTTCTATTTTACAAATAAAGCCTACTATTGGATTTAAGGATGGTAAGGTAAAAGTTATTGCTAAAAATAGAGGTCTTAAAAAAGCAATGGCTGATGTTATAGAACAGGTTAAGGCTGTAGGCGTTGATCCAGATTATGATATTATTGCATCATATACTCATAATAGGGATAATGTTATGCAACTAATCGAAATGTCACCTGATGAGATTAAAAATAAGGTAAAAATCTTTGATGACCTTGATCCTGCAATCGCATGTCATTGGGGTCCAAACGCATTTGGTTATGTATTTGTAAGTAAAAAATAGGATTATTCCTATTTTTTTAATTGAGGAGAATAATTATGTATGAGCTTCATCATTTAAAGGGTAATACGTATTATATTGATGGTCCAACTAATATTGGTGTATATAAGCTTAATAAGACTGACGTATGCTTAATAGATTGTGGAATGAATAGTGAAGGACCAATCATAGAAACTGTATTAAGAAGAAACAAGTTAATATTAAAATATATCGTACTTACTCATAGCCACGCAGACCATAGTGGTGCTTGTGAATATTTGATGAAGATTACTGGATGTAAGGTTATCGCATCAAAGATAGAAAGAGCATTTATGAGAGACAATAAGCTCGATATTGGCTTTTTATATGGAGGATATCCTCTAGATGAATTCGATAATAGATTAATGCATATCGAGGATAATGATGAAATATATTCGCTAGAATATTTACCTAAGGATTTAAGATCATTTAAGCTTCCAGGCCATCATTACGGAATGATAGGTATTAGAACATCTGATGGAGTATATTTTGTTGCGGACACACTAGGCTCTAAATCACTTGTTAATTCACAGCATATTTTATTAATGTTTGATGTTGAAGGATATTTATCATCACTTGAATATTTAAAGACATTAAATGGTAATATCATTGTTCCATCACATAGTGAGGTTACAACTGATATTAATGATATAGTAGAGGTAAATAAAAAGCAGATATATGAAATAATGGATGTTATAATGGATTTCCTTTCAACTGAGCATACAGTAGAAGAGGTTACATCTCATGTGTTTGATTATTATAAATTAAGAATATCATATAATAAGTTTTTACTTATTACATCTACAATTAGAAGCTATTTAGCATATTTAAATAATTTAAAGAAAATAAAGAATTACTTCAAAAATAATAAATTGGTATTTATTACAAATGAAGCATTTGACGACAAATTCTAAAAAAAATAATGAGAGTTAATCACTCTCATTTTCTATTTCATCAGTATTAATTTCATTTTTACGTTTTTTCTTTAGGTACACTTCAACACCAGCAATAAACGCATCCTTTTCTCTTTTAGCCTTTTGCCTTTGATATATACCTAAGAATAGCATTCCCATAAAAGCAACTATAGCAAGTGGAAGACCAATTGCTAGCTGATCGATTGAATAATAAAATGCTTTATTATCCATGACACAGTTTTTGATTACAACTATTGGGGCTACAGCGATAAATGCAAAGCTTGCAAAATCTGTCTGTGCTCTATATTTACCAATTAGGAATTTAATAAGCTTAGATATTAGGAATACTCCTGTAAAATATCCTGCCATATATGATAGAAGTATTTTTAAATTTGGTAGGAATACCTCGGCATAATTTGGTGCCATAAAATTAGCAAGTGTTGCGAGCATATTTGTAAATGGATAATATAGTCCAAGAGATAAGAATACAACTGCAAAATCAACACCAGGTATTACGAAGGTTGCACTAGTTATAAAACCAGTAATTCCTATTTTAAACAAAAACCACACATCAGGATTTTCTGGGAATGTAACTGTATTACCCTCTTGAACTAGAAAATTATATAAAATTATTGCACCACCCATAACTAGTAATACTATCCAACATGATATTTTTTTCAAGTTTGGTTTTAGATTGATTGCCATATCAGGTATGGCACCTAATATAACACCTAATATTACTATAACTGTGGCTAGCGGGAAATTATTAAATAAAATACTTACACTTAGTGATGCAAGCATTGAACCTATTCCATATCCAAAGTAGATAAAGAATAAATAAAGAAAAGACTTCTTAAAGTTACTAAAGAATCCAGCTATAGAATCAACCATAATAACATATACACCTATTATTATCGCGATAGTAGATGCACTAAAGCCAGGAATTCCTATAGATACCATTCCAAGAAGTACTCCTTGTAGGAATATTAAAAGGTATTTAAATATTGAAAGATGCTTTTTCATTTAAATACTTCCTCCTTATTCAATTATAGCAAACACTTAATTTATTTTAAATAATGACATTTATTTGCAATGAAAACTATTGAAAATTTTTATCTTAAATAATATAATATGAATATGAACGAAAACGATTAAGTTGTTTAATATAGTTTTTTGAAAAAATATTTTATTTCGGGGGTTAATATATGGCAAAGAAATATGTTTTTCATTTTGAAGAAGCCTATGGATTAGGCAAAGAGCTACTTGGAGGTAAGGGTGCTGGTTTAGCAGAAATGACTCACATTGGAGTACCTATTCCACAAGGCTTTACAATTACTACTGAGGCTTGTACATTATATTATGATTCAAACAAGACTCTACCTGAATTTTTAATTAAAGATATTTATGCAGCTATCAAAGAGGTTGAAAAGAAGACTGGTAAATCATTTGGTGGAAACAAGAATCCATTATTAGTATCAGTTAGATCTGGTGCAAGAGTATCAATGCCTGGTATGATGGATACTATCCTTAACCTAGGTTTAAATGATGAAACAGTTAATGTTTTAGCTAAGGAAACTGATAATGAAAGATTCGCATATGATAGCTATAGAAGATTTATATTAATGTTTACTAATATAGCTAAGGGTCATCCAAGAACTGATATGGATAAGATGCTCGATGATTTAAAGAAATCAAGAGGCTATAAGCTTGATACTGAGGTTACAGCAGATGAGCTTAAGGAATTAGTTAAGAAGTATAAGGCTTATTATAAGAAGACATTTAATGAGGAATTTCCTTTTGATCCATATGAGCAATTAATTGAGGCTGTTAAGGCTGTATTTAGATCATGGGATAATGAAAGAGCAAATGTATACCGTATGATGAATAATATTCCTTATTCATGGGGTACTGCAGTAAATGTTCAATCAATGGCATTTGGTAATAAGGGTGAAACATCTGGTACAGGTGTTGCCTTCTCAAGGAACCCTGCAACAGGTGAAAAT
>JAEELU010000072.1 GCA_016282815.1 Acholeplasmatales bacterium | reverse complement strand
TATCCTTTTTTATAGCATAATACTATACTATCATCATTAGGCTTAATATTCTTATAAGCTAAATTATATTTATGACCTAATATATCTTGTATCATTTATTTTCTCCTTAATAATTTAAGATTTCCCTTTGATTCATCATCAACCCTAAATGAATCATTTACCTTAGATATAGCCTTATTAATTACAAAATCACTTAAATTTGCTTCCTTCAAAAAAACATATGTTTCTTTTGGATATCTTATATAGCATTCAGATAATAACCATGCTGCACCCATATTAGAATAATATGCATCTAAATGAATATTTTTCAATGTATTGTAGATTTCATTTAAATACATACTATCCATATAATGGAATAAATACATATCTAAAACAAATCTAACCTCAAATTCATTTTTACTATTTTTATATTTATCTATTAATCCATGAAATAGCTCTCTATTATTTCTTATTTTCTTTAGATGATTTAAGGAATCACATATAGCCCAGTTATCAATTTGTGGTATTAGCTTATCTAGCTTATCATATACAAGCTTCATATCCCTAATATGTGATAGCATAAGCATATATACCATTTTTTCCTCATGGTAAAATAATTCCTTATCAAAAAGGCTATAATCATTATTCTTAATGTATTCCTTAGCGATTAAGGATAAATCCTTAGCTCTAATACCTAAAATATTAGAATTAGGAATTAGCTTTTCCTGAAAAAGCTTATAATCCTTATCGATATATTTTTCAAATATTTTATCCATTATTCCTGATATCCATTAGGATTCTTCTTTTGCCAGTTCCATGCATCTCTTGCCATATCATCAATATTATACTTAGCCTTAAATCCAATTTCCTTCATAGCCTTATCAACCTTTGTATAATTTGCAGTAACATCACCAGCACGTCTTGGAGCGATTGAATATGGAATAGGCTTACCATATGCCTTCTCAAATGCATGTAATACATCAAATACACTTGAGCCCTTACCAGTACCAAGGTTATAAACAACTACACCTGGGTTTTCATCTAGCTTCTTAATTGCACAAACATGGCCATATGCTAAATCACATACATGGATATAGTCACGGATACATGTTCCATCTGGTGTATCATAATCATCACCAAAGATATTAAGCTTCTCTCTTTTACCAACCATTACCTGAGTAATATATGGAGCTAGGTTATTAGGAATACCATTAGGGTCCTCTCCCATTAATCCAGATGGATGAGCACCAATTGGGTTAAAGTATCTTAAAATACAAATATTAAATTTAGGCTCAGCAACAGCTAAATCAGTTAATATTCTTTCAATAAATAGCTTTGTAGTACCATATGGATTTGTTGTACCACCTGTAGGGAATGTTTCATCTACTGGTACACTTTCAGGGTCTCCATATACAGTTGCACTTGATGAGAAAATAAAATTAAATACATTATTTTTCTTCATTTCCTCTAGTAATACTACAGCACCATAAATGTTATTCTCATAATATTCAAGTGGCATTCTTACAGATTCACCAACAGCCTTAAGACCTGCAAAATTAATTACACAATCAATCTTGTTCTCCTTAAATATTTTATCAAGATCCTCTCTTGATCTAATATCTCCCTTATAAAACTTTGGTCTTTTACCAGTAATAGTTTCAATTCTATCTAATACCATTTCCTTAGAATTGCTTAAGTTATCAATAATAACAACCTCATAATTTAAGTTTAATAGCTCAACAACAGTATGTGAACCAATATATCCAGTTCCACCAGTAACTAAAATAGTCTTCATATAAACCTCCTAATTGAATAAACTATTGCTATTCTAACACAATAGCCTTTTATTTTCAATAAAAGACCAAAAAATGGAGATACCAATCGTATCCCCATTTTGTTATTATTCTGTTCTTAAAGCAACTACTGGATCCTTCTTAGCTGCACTTCTTGCAGGAACTAATCCAGCTATAGATGTTAATACAACACTTAATGCAATCATAACTAGAGCATTAACCCATGTAAGGTTCGCAATTGTTGTTACCATACCACCAGATAATGCATTAACAATAATATTACCAACTACCGATAACAATAATGTTACTAAAACACCAAAGATACCAGCTGCTAAGCCTATCATAAATGTTTCCGCATTAAATAGATGAGATACATCTCGTTTTCTACCACCAAGTGATCTAATTACACCGATTTCTTTAATTCTTTCAACAACGGAAACGTACGTAATTATCGCAACCATTACTGTAGATACAACAAGTGATAATGCGGTAAATATAACTAATGCTATAGTTACAATATCAACCATTGTATTTAAAATCTTAATTATTATCTCAATTGAATCAGTATACTTAATTTTTACTCTATCAGCTGCGGATAGCTCATATTTAACTGTAGTTTCATCAAAGTTTTCATTGAAATCATATATCTCTACTGGCTTTTCCTTATCATTCCATTTATCTAAATACTCTGTTACTAGATATTTAGAATTAAAATCAACTGGATAAACCTCAATCTTTTCAGGTAAATATGTACCTGCAACACCATTTATATCCATAGTCTTTAAATTTAAATACTGCATAAGCTCTGAGTTTGCTCCAATAGTTGATGTATTATTTCCAGAGGATGGAGTTGCAGCACTTAAATATGACATAAATGTTTTCATTATACCTGTATTAGATTTTCCAACTAATACATTCTTAGAGCTTTCTGTATATGCTTCATTCTTTAATTCCTTATCGTATAGGAACTTAAGCTTATAGAATATACCGATTGGTAAATCAAATCCAGATGCACTTTGATTAATTGAATAAATAGAGCCATTTGTCTTTATGCTTTTTGCAATTTCAGATTCTAGATTTCTACTGATGATATATCTAGCTAAATCCTCTTTATATAATAAGCCTGTAGATAATGCACCATATTGAACATTTGTCTTTTTTCTAACGATTCCACAAACATTAAGCTTTAAGCCACTATTTGCCCAATCATCCTCAACATACTTCATATTTAAATCATAATTTAATCCATATCCACCAACAGCTGTTGTATAGGCGTTATCTTCAATTACGGTTTTAGTATTGGCCTCATAATTATATGCAAATCTTTGATAATACTTACCATTGTATTCTGCACTTACATTAGTATAGATTTTATCATTAGGATACCAAGTAAATGTTCTACCAAGTAGATCCTCATATTTGAATCTCTTTACATCAAGAGATTCCTTATAAGAGCCACGCATTTCCTGTGGACCAGCCTTATAAATCATATTATAGAACTGATCCTCTGTATAATAGCCTAGCTGAGCAAGCATTAAGTCAGTTAATGTATCATTATCACCTAATACAACTAAGATATCCTCCTTATTTTGTGGAAGGGTACCAGTTAATAAATCATATTGTGAAGTGATATAATCATTATTTGAGATAGATTGACTCATTACAGTTGATAAATTAGTAATTAAGCTTGAATAATCCTTATATGGAGTTTGTTCAAGTAATGCAGTATAGTATTCAGTTATTGCATGAAGTGACATCGTTCTAGTACTATTTCCAACAGAATATGCACCATTAGCAACTCTCTTACCATCCGCATCAGTCTTATACATACTATAATCAGTATAAATATTTGCAGTAATATCTATTCCATATTTTAATGCAATATCATTATAATATTTCTTAGGCATACTCTTAACGAATTTCACGTAATCCATTGTGAATTCGTTTGTATAGGCAAGCTCCTTTAGAGCATCCTCATTTCTAACTAGGAAATCAATTAATGAATTAACATTAACCTCGCCCTTTACTATTTCAAGCTTTTCCTTGTTAGTACCGATTGATGAATTTAATAATGCATTATAATCAACGCCAGATTCCGCAACCTCAATAGGATATTCTGATAGTAGGTCATCCTGCATATTAGCAATATAATCTCTTACACCCTGTGATACTGCTAAAACAGAGCTTACGCCGATAATACCAATAGAGCCTGCTATAACAACTAATATAGTTCTTTTTAGCTTTGAATAAAGGTTTCTTGCAGAAAGCTTAAATGCAGTCCACAAGCTCATTTTAGCCTTTTCCTTAGCATTCTTATTCTTCTTATAGGCTTCTATCTTCTTTGTGTCATTAGGATCTATTTCCTTTAATCCTGCCTCGAACTCCGCGTTTACCTTATCATTAATAGCTTTAATTTCGTTAGCCTCATCAGCCTCACTAAATGGATTAGAATCATTTAAAACCTCTCCATCAAGTAGGTTTACAATTCTTGTAGAATATTTTTCTGCAAGGTCTGGGTTATGTGTAACCATAATAACTAATCTATCATTAGCTATTTCCTTAATCAAATCCATTATTTGAACAGATGTTACTGTATCAAGAGCACCTGTTGGCTCATCAGCAAGTAATATTTCAGGTTCATTAACTAAAGCACGTGCTATCGCAACTCTTTGACATTGACCACCAGATAATTGATTTGGCTTTTTATTATATTGACCAGAAAGACCAACCTTATCGAGAGCCTTCTTTGCTCTTTCAACTCTTTCTGCCTTACTAATACCAGAAATAGTTAAAGCTAATTCAACGTTACCTAATATTGTTTGATGAGGTATTAGATTATAGCTTTGGAAAATAAAACCAATTCTATGATTTCTATATACATCCCAATCCCTATCATTAAATTCCTTTGTACTTCTACCAGCAATTACAAGGTCACCACTAGTATATTTATCTAGTCCACCAATGATATTTAATAATGTTGTTTTTCCACAG
>JAEELU010000071.1 GCA_016282815.1 Acholeplasmatales bacterium | reverse complement strand
TACATTATCATTGTTATTCTCTATAGAATCCACATCTATCTCATTAGGAATATCATAGATCACCTCATAATCTTCCTTTAATCTATCTAGATTCATAATTAGCCTATTATCAGCTTCAACTAATTCTCTACTTACAACAAGCTTATATGTATCTGGAGTATTATAATGTAATACTATTTCCTTACTATCAATATATTTACTAAATTCAACATCAATAGAATCTACTACCTCATTATTTGAATTATATAAACTTGCATGAACTATACTTGATGGATATTTATTATTAATCCTATATGCTAATTCATTATTAACAGTATTAGAATTACTTCTGATTGAAGAAACATAATAATCATTAATACATTTTAAATCAAATGTAGTTTCACCAATTAAATATTCATTTTCTCCTACTGCCTTATTTATTGTAAGTGTTACATCATTACCTAAATACTTATAATAATTAGAATCATAATTAATTCCTCTTGCACTTGCAGTACCTGATGATACAATCTCATTTTTTACCTTAAGCTGGTAATTAAATGAACGATTGCTTGTTTCAGTACCATCACTAACCATGATATATTTCTCATCGAATGTGATAGTGTCAAAATTAGGGATTGCCTTAACTGATATAGATACCTCAGCTGTTGGGTGATCATTTTTATAGGCATTAACTGTAATAGTGAAATCAGAGCCATTTGGTGTATAATCAAATGCTTGTGCATTTATTATCTCATCTACTATTTCATTATTCTCATTTATTACAATTCTCCATTTACCATCATAATATGGTGATTTAAATGTGATTTTATTATTAGAGAATTTAAGCTCTGAAACAGTTGATATTTTTGAATATTTATATGATGTAGTATGTGCAAAATATAAGCTATCACTATATGGTGTAATATCAATATTTAATGTATCATCCTTTGTATCAACCTTATCATTTAGGCTATAATTTAATTCTATTTCATTAGAATCATATATTTTCTCTTCAGTACCTATTTTGATTTTATATTTACTAACATTAGGTAAGGCACCAAACTTAATATATCTTTCTCCTACCTCAATTGTATCCTTATCTACATAGCCTAAATATGGAATACTCTTAGATAGCTCACCATAATTATTTGATTTATCTATTACCTCTACTTTAAAATCAATACTACTTCCCTTTACCTCATTTTTAGCAATGGTACGTCTATGGCTTACTGTATTCTTACTAGCAGCTGAATATTGTATTGTAACAAATAAGGTATCGTATAAATATAATTTAACTAAATCAGCATTATCACTAATACCAGTTACCGTAACATTACCATCCTCATATGTAATATCTCCAGGATTTAATTCAGTTACCTTAGTACCTATAGCTGAACCTGATGTAGAGCCAGATGATGATTTTTTATTAGTATTAACACATGAAGATAAAAGCATTATTAAAAATAATACTATAATTAAATATCTTAATTTCTTCATAAAAATCACCATCCCTTCTACTTATATTTTATAATTTATCAATAAATTATACAACAAAATAAAAAGATAACACTATGGTGTTACCTTTAGCTCATCTATTTCGATATTACCAATTAATATATCTATATAAGAAATAGTAAATTCCTCATTATATAAATTTACTTTTGATTTAACAGTAAAGAAATTCTTATATACTCCTATTATTTCAGATGGAGCACTCTTTACATTTTTTCTTTTTACTCTTACTGTAACATGTATATTCTTTTTCTCTTCATATAGCCTAGCTATTTTAGCTTTAATTGTATTAATATCATCATGATCTAATCTTTTATTTTCCATACTATCAGGCTCCAATCTATTTATATTTTAGCATTTTTTAAAAATTGATGTAAGGAAAATTTAACGATTATCGTAATCATTATTTTTATTATCTATATCTATTTTAGTGATAATATTAGAATTTTTAATATCTAAATTATTAATATTTCTTACTAATCCATATTCATATGCTTGAGCATCTAAATTATTGATATAGATATTTTCTATAGGTCTATCATTAAAGCCCTCTATATGAAATATTCTAGATATTCCATTATAGCTATCAGTATTTCTTGAATAGATATTATTAATATAAATATTATCTACTAATGTGTTTTCTTTATTTTCTACATCCTTCATTATTACATCATAATATGGCTTATGATTAATATTAATACCTGATGGTATTTCTAGCTTATTGTAATTTGGATTCCAGCCCA
This sequence comes from Acholeplasmatales bacterium, assembly GCA_016282815.1. Taxonomy (GTDB): domain Bacteria; phylum Bacillota_I; class Bacilli_A; order Acholeplasmatales; family Anaeroplasmataceae; genus Anaeroplasma. The sequence goes on along the minus strand of JAEELU010000071.1, from coordinate 2,937 downwards.
TATTTATATTAAATAAATATTTAACATTTAAGCATTTTAAATTAGATATATTTATATTATTAATATATCCCTTTCTTCTTTCTGATGATTTAATTCTAAATGCACAATCAGTATCATAATATTCGATATTATTGATATCGATATTATAAATACCACCAGATAGCTCACTACCTAGGGTTATACCAAAGCCCTTTAGTATTTTAGAATTTGTTATTTTAATATCATGAGTGGGTATATTTACTCTTAATCCATCGTAGTCTCTACCTGATTTAATACAGATTGAATCATCATTTGTTGAGGATGTAATATTATCAATTAAGCAATCATATGATGAATCTATATCTATTCCATCAGTTGATGGTGAATATGGTATATCTGAATTGATTGTTATATTTTTTAATATCACATTATGTGAATAAAGGATATGAATATTCCAAAAGCCTGAATCCTTTGATGTTATTCCATCAATAGTGATATTATTACTATTTTGGATTAATATATTTCTTGGCCTTTTACAATCATAATCACATAGGAATCTAATATCTAAGGAGTCATACTCTTCTCGCATTCCACCCTTAGTATCCTCTCCCCAGTATTTCTTATACCAATATGGGCCATTACCATCGATTGTACCATTACCTTGTATTTTTACATTTTCGGTGTTGATTGAATTAATAATGGCAGGATACCAATCCATCTCAATTCCAGCAACTCTAGTTTTGATATCAGTATATTCTATCTCGGATGTTGTGGCTAGGAGGGTTGCGTTATTTATTATTAGTGTGAAATTACTATGTAAAAATAAAGGGCCAACTAAAAAAATGCCATTTTCTATAATTAGCCCATCATTTGAATCTATTAATTTTTGGATATCATTAGTTACTAATGATGATCCAGTATTATCTATTTTATAATCATTAATATTTACCATATTTAAATACCTAAATAATGTGAAAGTATAATCCAGATTGCAAGTGCAATTAATATAGCACCACCAATAATAACTGTAATTTCATGCTTACCCTTAAATAATCTTTCAACCTGATGACCAAGGAATAAGCCTATAAGTGATAATGAGAAGGTAATAACCATTATGATTGATACATGTAGCCAAATAGTTGTGTTAGTTGAAAGACCAGCATGAAGAGCAACACCTGTACCTAAGGCATCAATTGATGTCGCTAGACCGAAATATAGTATTTCCTTAACAGTGAATAGCTTTTCTTCCTTTAGCTCCTCTTCCTTCTTTAAATCCTTAATACCATCTATTATCATTTTTGTACCAATAAAAATAAGTAGGGCAAATGCTATCCAAGATACAATATCACCCATTATTTTACCAGCACTATTACCACTTGATTCACCAACTATTAATACTATTCCTTCTACTAAAAAATAGCCAATTAGTGGCATTAATGCCTGCATAAATCCGAATACAAATGCTATAAATATTGACTTTTTCTTGTTTATATCACTTATAGTTAAGCCTGATGCTACAGATACTGCAAAGGCATCCATAGATAGTGCTATACCAAGTAATAGTATTTGAATAATAATACTAGCTGTCATAATAATCCCCTAAAAAAAGACCTAGCGAGTAGGTCTTACTTTTTCATTCTTAATAAGAATAGCATTGCAAGCAGCTTTTCTACATACATTACAAGTGCTATATCATTCTCCTGCCATATTCTAATTATTTTATTTTCATATAATGCTAGATAGCCATAGAAATAATCCTCAACCTTTATTTTCGCAACAATAATAGATTGAATATGATTTGTTGTTAAATATTCCATAGCACGCTTAGAATCATCCTTAAGCTGCTTAAGGTCACTAGATGCGTAAATATTTTGATCCTTAACTACATCCTTTAGGACATCTACATATTCCTTATCATAATAATAAGGTACTCTCTTTTGGCTTGATATAACCTTATTATCCTTTACAGTAACAACAAATGTCATACCAAGCTGTAGTGATTCTGTAATATAATCTACTACGTTCTTTACTATTTCATCAACTGTTCTATTCTTAGAAAATTGAGATGCGATTGAATCAAATAATATTGGAAGTGATGTGAAATCTCTTCTATGTACATCAATATCCCTATGCTTAGAATCAACATAAACGATAAAGCAATTTCTACCCTTTGTTTTTCCTCTATATAATGCTTTATCTACCTTTGTGAATAAATCATCATAATTATTAGCATCCTGTGGGTATGATGCACAGCCACAGGTACCAGTTACGAATGTGATAACATTATCTAATAGGTGTGTTCTTCTTACTACCTTGTCGTTACCATATAATGAAGCTAAAAAGCTATGAACAGAATCATAATCAGTAGCCTTTAAATATAAAATAACAAATTCGTCTCCACCAAATCTTCCGACTAAACCATCATTTCCTACCTGCTTGATGAAGCCATCACCTAATATTTTAAGGCAAATATCTCCTGCCATATGTCCATAATTATCATTGATTAGCTTAAAATTATCAATGTCCATTATGCACATAGCAAAAGGAACCTTATCTTCAATTAGCTTTTGGGCAAAGCCTAAAATATAGCCACGAGCAAGTACACCAGTTAATGAATCAAGTGCGTGCTCAATGTCTACCCCTTTAAAATAATCGTACTTCGCAAGATCTTCATATGTATACATATTATCCCACCTATCATTATAGGTTAATTATAACATGTTTTAATTCTAAAATACATTAATTTTTGACGAATTTGACTATTTTGTCCATTACTTCAGGGTCAAGCTCACCCATTTCTCTGAATTTTTGTTTATTCATAAACTCTACTAATTCATCACCAGAATATTTACCTACCTCACTATAAAAGGCCATTAGCTTATCTACAGCCTCCTTCTTATAATCAGGGTTATGGAATCTATCCTCATTGATGATGTATTCTGCCTTAGTACCAAGCCC
>JAEELU010000070.1 GCA_016282815.1 Acholeplasmatales bacterium | reverse complement strand
ATGAAGTAACTGAAGTACAATTTGAATCAACTGGGTTTTCTGCAGAACCTTGATTGTTATCACCAGTTACATACTTCTTATAACCAGCTTCATCAGAACCTTGAACTGTAAATCCATCAATTGTTCCATTTTCATATAATTTTCTTGCTGCATCAATACCTTGATCTGATGAAATATAATTTTGAATTACCTTATCAACATATACATGCTCAGCATCATAATACTTCGTATTCTTAGTTAATTCAATCTTTGACTCTTCTTCATGCTTAGTCATTCTGAATGCACCATTAACTAAAATATTATTTTCTGTATTACCAAAATCTGTTGCTTCCTCTTCAAGGAATTCTCTATTAACTGGATAATAACAACCATATGTTAAACATGTTAAGAAATATGGTGTCTTCTCCTTTAATGTAAATTCTAGTTTGTTATCAGCTAATGCCTTAACACCAACTTCGCTGAATGCAAGATCATTTTCAGTACCTGTTACACCAGTTGCTGTAATTTCGTTATCTGCCTTTGACATATAATACTCATGAGCGTTATCGATATCTTCTACAAGATACTCTAACTCACTAGCATGTACTGGATTTAAAATATACTCTAAACCTGCAACGAAGTCATCAGCCTTAACGTCTGCAACTTCCTCACCTGTATCATTCTTAATCCACTTTACGCCTTCTCTTAATTGGAAAGTCCATCTTTGCTTACCATTAGATAGATCCTCTACCTTATAAGCAATTGCTAAACCACCATATGTTTGACCATATTGGTTGTTCATGATTAGACCATCAACCATTTGACAATATTGAAGAGAGTTGTTGTGAGAAGTATTTAGATAGTAATTAAACTTAGCTTCATCCATCTCTGAAGCATAAGTTGTCTTATACTCCTTCTTTGTCTTAATCTTTGTTGTACCATAAGTGTAATTTCCTTCAGCATCAACAGTTCCATTTGGATGTGGGTTTGTTAAAGCTGTATAGCCATCCCATACCTTGTTCTTTTCTTCTGTTGTTGCACTTGTTGAGCCAGCTGCACCACTTGTAGAACCAGATGGTGTGTTTGTTCCGTTACAAGCAGCTAAAGTCATTACTGAAGCAGCAGCTAATGCTGCAAATAAAATTTTCTTTTTCATAATAACTATTTTCTCCTTTTTCATTTATCATTATCGATATTATATTATCTTTAATTTACATTTTCAACATTATTTTCGTGAATTTTTACTAATTTTAAACGTTTTCATTAAATTTTATTAGATATTTTTGCTTTTTTGCAAAATTATATAAAAATATATGGGAAAAACCATACTTTTTACCGAATTTCGTTCGATTTTAGGACTTTTAACAAATAAAAGTCCAATTGAAACGTTTTCATTGTACAATATTAGCAAAAAGTACCACGAATGATAGACATATACTATCATTTTGAAATATTTTGTGGGAAATTATGTGTCTAAATAAATATTTATATTATTTTTAATAAAATAATGTTATCATATGAATATCTTTTATAATAAGAAAGGAAAAACCATACCCCTATGAAAAAAAATATACTTATACCAATTATTGGCTTATCCATATTTACCCTAGCAAGCTGCAATTTTGCACAAGGAGGCTCTACTACAACCATAGTAGAAAGCTCAAATAATCCTTCTGTTAGTAGTCAAACTACAATACCACAGATATCGAGTAGTACATCTACTAATATTCCATCAAGTAGTACTACACCTGCATCTAGTAGTTCTTCTACTAAATCAAGCACGTTTTCAAGTAGATCAACTGCTACTCAAGCCTCATATAGTTCAATAGCAGAAGATAATAATGGTATCAATATAACTGAGGTAGTAGGCTATAACGAAGCTGCATACCTAAAGTTTACAGCGGCAAATACAGAATATAATGCCTACTATAAAGAAGCATCATCTTCTAGCTTTACTAAAATAGATAATGAGCTTATTAGGATTAATAATGATGAGGGTAGAATTGATGTATTAGGACTTAAGCCTGGTAATTATGTTATTAAGGTAGAGGATAAAAATAATCCTAATACATATACAACCTCTAACTCAGTTGTAGTAACAAAGCAGGATAGATCAGGTTATGCACATTTTAATTATAATTCTGGTGTTGGTGCATATAATGATGATGGAACTCTAAAGAATAACGCTGTAGTCGTTTATGTAAATGAAAATAACAAAAATACAGTAAAGGCAGAAATTGCAGGTACTGAATATACAGGATTATCTGATATACTAAAGCATTCAACTAATTCAAGCTATCCAGTAGATATTAGAATTATTGGTAGAGTTGGTGCTGCAACATGGAGTTCAGCTTCTCCTTCTATATCAATATACGATAATGCTACTAACCAAACAGTTGAAGGAATTAATGGCGAATACCTAGAATTAAGAAACTATGATGAGGAAGCTATTATAGCTGGTGGCTATAACGAGCTTGATACCTCTACATATGCTAAATTAAATGGATTAACTAATAAAATCAAATATGATGGTACTGAATTTGATTCATATTACAATATGCTAGATATTTCAGGTGCTAAAAATGTTACTGTTGAAGGTGTCGGAATAGACGCTGAGATATTCCAGTGGGGATTCACTTGGAAGTCAGACTGTAAATCAATTGAGGTTAAAAACCTAACATTTACTGATTATACAGAGGATGCTTGCTCATTTGAAGGATCAGGACAGGATGCTAACCTAAATAAAATATCAGCATTTACATCTACTAGATATTGGATTCACAACAATACATTCAATCGTGGTAAAAACTATTGGGATGTATGTAGTGAGCAAGATAAACATGATGGTGATGGATCTACCGATTTAAAGCGTGTAGCTTATGTTACATTATCATATAACGAATACTATAATAACCATAAAACTGGTCTAGTTGGTGGATCTGATTCACAAATGACATCATGTGTAACCTTCCATCATAATTATTATAATCAATGTCAATCAAGGCTACCTTTTGCAAGACAAGTCAATATGCATATGTATAATAATTATTATTACAAATCATCAGGAAATAATATGCAAATTTATGCTGGTGCCTATGCATTTATTGAAAATTCGTATTTTAAGGATGTAAGAAACACATTTAGTGTATCAGATAGAGGCTTAGGTACTGCAGCAGTTAAATCATATAATAACACATTTGATAATTCACCTTACTCAGGAGCTACTATTGTTGAATCTAGAACTGAGGCAGTAAATAATCAAAATGTATTTAGTACTACATTTGATATGGATGATAAGGTATTCTATTTTGATACAGAGGATAACATATCTGATGTATCATTAATGCTTCAAACTGATAAGGTACCTACATATATTCCAATTGTTTCAGGCGCGGGAAAGCTAGTGGCTTTAGATTATAGCCTACATACAACTGAGCATAACGATCCATATGTAGATTCTAAGGTTAAAGCACAATATACTACTAATACACCTTTAAATTCCGGATTATATTATCAAGCTATAAATGCTGGATTAGTAATTCAGGAAGAATCCTCAATTGATGATTCTACAATTGTTAAAGAAGATAATGGTACTATTTATGTTACTGATACATCCTCTACATTATCAACAATAGGTTATTATGTATTAAATAATAATGATAGAGTGAATACTGGTAAGGTAACATATTCAATGGAAATTACCCTAACAGGTATTGGTAGTAAATGGAATTTCTTAAGGTTTTTAGATAACGATGGAGATGAGGTTTTAGCAATTAGAGTTGCAGCTGATACAAAAAATATTGCTTATACTCTAGATGAAGATGATTCAACTGAAACAATAATTAAAAACACTCCATTTAAAGCAGGAACATATAAAATAACATTGACAATTGATTATTCATCATCTTCTGCTATACTTAAGGTTGGAGATTATCAAACAGAAATCTCATCATTTAATTACACAATTGGGGCATTCAAATTCATGACTGCAATTAAAGCAACAGATAGATCATTCACAGTAAAAAATATAGTTATTACAAAGGAGAACTAAAATGAAGGTATTAATTACAGGTGCTTCCTCTGGATTAGGAAGAGAAATGGCAAAGCTTCTTACTAAGAATTATAATGAATTTGTATTAGTAGGTAGAAACGAAAATAGACTTAATGAAACAAAGGATATTTTATTAAATCTAAATAATAATTTAAATATTAGTGTAATCGCTACTGATTTAACTAATAGAGATAACTGTATTGAAATACATAATAAGGTAAAGGATGTAGATTTATTAATTAATGATGCAGGCTTTGGTGATTATGGCTTCTTCGATGAAACTGATCTATCTAAGGATTTAGCAATGATAGATACTAATATTACTGCTTTACATATATTAACAAAGCTATATCTAAAGGATATGGTAGAAAAAAATAGTGGCCACATTTTAAATGTAGCCTCTGTTGCTGGCTTCCTACCTGGTCCATTGATGACAACATATTATGCAACTAAAAATTACGTAGTAAAGCTTGCTGAAGGTATTAGAGAGGAATTAAGAAGAAAGAAATCAAAAGTTAAAATTAGTATATTATGCCCAGGTCCAGTTAAAACTAATTTTGAAAATGCAGCAAATGTTAAATTCAATTTCAATGGTACAAGCTCTGTTAAAATTGCTAAATATGCAATTAAGCATTTAAATAGATTCTATATTGTACCTGAATTTAAGATTAAGCTTGCAAGATTTGCATCTAAGCTTGTATCTAGTAAATTTGGTGCTAAATCTGTTTATAACTTACAATCAAAAAGAACAAAGAATTAATCATCTTCGGATGATTATTTTTTTTGCCTAAAAAGAAAAGAGTGAATGTCAAAAATGACAAACACTCAATTCTTATTATAATGATATTTTACTCAATTTTTCCTAAAGCTTCTTCTTGGCTATTGAATACTTCATTTGCATTTCTATATTCAATACCTAAGAATAATGTTACTACTCTAGTTTTATCTTCTTTCTTACCACATACTAATACTCTAATTGCTTTACCATTAATAACAATCCATTTATTGAAAATGAAGAATATTGCTAGATAAGCCATTGCCATAGCTACTAATAAACTATCGATTACTATTAACGCGATAGCCCAACCAGCTAGGCCCTTACCCTTAATGATAAATGCGAATTCAGATAAACGTGATACTGAGAATGAAACTGTGTTACCATTTCTTACATAATCAGTAATGAATTCAGTATCAGTTGCACTATGAATATGTAAAATCTTGAATGATTCTGCATTAAGTACCTCTTCAGGTAATGTCATAGTTACTGTAATCTTTGTACCTGGCTTAATATCAGATGGTTGGATAACCTCTTCTACACCATTAGTTGTACGGATTAATTTAACCTCGTAAACTCTAGTAATCTTTTCACCAGATTCAAGCTTTGTTTGAATCTTATCGAAATCCTTACCTGTTTCTTGTGCAGTTAATGTAGTCTTAACCTCAACCTTTACACTGATATCATCATTCTTACCAGCACCTTCAACCTCAACCTTAATATTTTGAGCTTCACTTGCTGGAATATCCTTAGATGTAGTAGCATCTGTCTTTGGCTTCCATGCTTCAATTGTGAATGAAATTTGAGCAGTTGCACCACCAACTGTTACCTTGGCAGTATATGTACCTGCATCGATACACTTTTGAACCTCTGTGTCACCCTTGTAATACTTAATTACTGGTGTACCAAATACTAAAGCATTATAACCTGTTTGAATTGTTACAACTCTTTCCTTATCATCACATACCATACTACCTGTTGGAGCAAGTAATATTAATTTTAATCCTTCTGTTATATCACAACCAGGTGTTGTACACTTAGCATTGATTGTAGCACCTACAGCTGTATATGTGAAGTTATGTGCATGTTTTTTAATGATATTAGTTACCGGCTTTGAATATTGAGTTGGTTCTTCACCTGCTGCATATTCATCACCATTCTCATCATACTTTTGAGTAATTACAGCAATGATATTATGATCTCTATCATCATGAGTTGGATCATTAGCATCAGGACACTTTAATGTATAAGTCTTTCCTTCACCAATAGGCTCACCAGTAGGATGACCTTCTTCATCTGTATAATACCACTTAATAATTACATCTGTAGCATCAGTTTCAATTGTAATTTCATCACCATTTTCTAGTTTTGGCTTATTAGGTACAGTTGGAGCTGGCTCCTCAGCTTCATCAAGTGGTACATATTCATCTGGGAAATAGCCCTTTACTTTGATAGGAGTTGTTGTTGTAGTTGGCTTTTCTCCTTCAGCGTAGTCTGTTCCATCTGGCTTCTTATTTTGAGTGATGACACCAATTATAGTATGAGCTGTATCATCATGAGTTGGATCATTTGCATCAGGTGCTTTTACAACATAAGTTGTACCTGTTCCAATTGGAGTTGTTGAATCAGGTTGACCATCACCATCATCGTCATAGAACCATTCAACAGTTACAGGAGTAACCTTAGGATCTACTGTGATTTCATCACCATTTCCAGGTCTTTCTTTATCATTTGTAATCTTAACTTCTACTTCTTCATCAGGATTAATAGGGTTATAAACTTGGACTGGCTTTGTTGTTGTAGTTGGCTTCTCATCTTCAGCGTAGTCAGAATCATCTGGCTTCTTATCCTGAGTGATAACACCAATAATGTTATGACCCTTATCTTCTTCCTTAACTGTATATTTTTCACCTGTTCCTATTGGATTTGAATAATCATCAGGATTACCATCAAAGTTATCATCATAATACCACTTAACGGTTACTGGTTGAGAATTTGGATTAACACTTATATCATCACCAGCCACTTGATACTCAAACTGAACCAGATGTAACTATTCCTGGCAATAAAAATAATCCAGCAGCTGGTGATGAT
>JAEELU010000069.1 GCA_016282815.1 Acholeplasmatales bacterium | reverse complement strand
GTGGAAGTTTTGCATATTTCTTGCACCAACCTGAATGATATCAACATCCTTAACGAATCTATCAATCATATCCTCACTCATAATTTCAGTGATGATTGGAAGACCAGTTTCTGCTCTTGCTTCAACAAGTAAATCTAAGCCTTCTGCCTCTAAGCCCTGGAATGCGTATGGGCTAGTACGTGGCTTAAATGCACCACCTCTTAGCATCTTAGCTCCAGATGCCTTAACATCCTTAGCGATGCTTACGATTTGATCATGGTTTTCTACTGAGCAAGGACCTGCAATTACAGTGAAGTTTCCACCACCGAATTTAACACCCTTAACCTCAACTATCGTATCCTCTGGATGAAATGCTCTACTTGCCTTCTTATATGGAGTTTGAATTCTTGTAACCTCCATAACACCAGGGATTGCATACATATCACTTTCAGTTAGCTTTGATGTATCACCAATTAAACCAACAACCTTAAAGTTTTCACCTGAGGCATCCTTTACCTCAAGTCCTAATGAATTCATTTTATTTTTAAAATTTTCAAATTCCTCATTTGTTATATCTGTTTTAAATTTAACTATCATTTTATTTATTCCTCAACTTTCTTTATAAAACCTACTCCAACCGCATTATAGCCAACCTGTTGGCCTAATACTGCAGGTATTGGATATTTCTTTATTGTTTTTAATCTTAAAAATATACTTAATAGCTTTCTTTCTATAACATCGTTATATAGTGAATAGTTATTAGTATACATGATGAATGGGACAACCTTGTTATCCTCAATATCCTCCATATAAAGCTCAAATAGCTTTTCTAGATATGATTCTCTATCCTTCTTGATTTCAGATAAGCTACCATTGTATAGGAATAGCTTTCCATTTGTAGATGATGAAATTACATCATCATCGAAATCTACTCTTTTAATTGAAGGTAGTACATTTTCCTTTGGAGAATAAAAATATACCTTAAATGAATCTCTTACTGAATTTATATAGCTCATAACATTGTCGATGCTATCAGTTGTTTTAACTATTTTTTCAGAATCGATTGCCATATGTGCTAGTGGATATCCTAATGCATTAACCTTAATAACGGTAATATCTAAATGAACATATTTGTTTAATATATCATTTACAGGCTTTGAATAGTCCGCAAGCTCATTTGTGTTTTCAAATAAAATAAATCTATCATATCCCTGTAGAATTGATTTTTCGATTATCTTCTTTATTGAATCATAATCAGCTATTTCTACAGTAGGATTAAAGAATTTATCGTTTCTTGCTCTTTCGTAAAAGATAATAGTATCAAGCTCAGATGACTCACAATATCGCTCACTATATTGAGATTTAATTATATCAGGTATCATACTAATTTGCTGATTATGTGGAACATAATCAATACCTGATGATGAAAATACTAATACTTTAGTCTTAATACTAACACCCTCTTAAAACACATTTGATAAAATTATATCACTAAAACGTATATTTAATCAATAAATTGATTACAAAAGAAAAGAACTTTGTCAAAACCAAAGTTCCTTCGAATATTATTCTTTTATATTTTTAAATTGGCTATCATACATATCCTTGTATACATTACAGCCATTATAAAGCTCATCATGAGAGCCTATTCCAACTATATCGCCATGATCTAATACTACGATTCTATCACATTCCTTGATAGTTGATAATCTATGGGCAATTATAAATGTAGTTCTATTCTTACTTACTACAAATGTTGCCTTTTTAATTATTGTTTCTGTCTCAGAATCAATATTAGCTGTAGCCTCATCAAGTATTAATATTTTTGGATTTCTAAGTAATACCCTCGCAAATGAGATTAACTGCTTCTCACCAAGGGATAAATTCTCGCCTCTAAATGATATTGGCATATTTACCCCATAAGGTGTCTTAGTAAGTAAATATTCACCACCTACCTGCTTAAGGGCATTAATTACCTCTTCATCTGAATAATCCCTTTCCATCGTGATATTTGATTTTAATGTACCTCTAAATAGGGCAGGATTTTGAAGTACAATACCCATATTCTTACGATATGACATCTTATTGTACTTATCGATTTCTACTCCATCAAGTAGGATACTTCCTGAATCATAATCATTGTAGCGTAGTAATAAATTCATTAATGATGATTTACCAGAACCAGTATGGCCAACAATACCGATAGCCTCGCCGGCCTTAACATCTAAATTAATTCCATTTAATACATAATTATCATCGATATATGCAAATTTAACATCCTTAAATTTGATATCACCCTTAATATCTGATGTGATTTCATCTCCATCAAATACCTTTGTATCACATTCCTCTAATATGAAATCATGAACTCTTGTGGCTCCTACAATAGAATCCTCTAGCTCATTAAGGTTATTAAATATAGTATCAAATGGGTTAATCATCTTATCTAATGACTCAACAAGTGCTGATACCATACCAATTGTAATAACTGTTTCCATTACAGTTAGGCTTGAAAAGCCTAAATATAATAGTAATGCCATCTCTACTACTCTCTTAATTAAATTAAGTAGCTCAAAGCCCATCGTATTATTGAAGTTAGCGGCTCTTCTATCATATTTTACATATCTTTTAACAAGCATTTGATATTCATCAAGGATTACATCCTCCTGGTTGAAATCCTGAATGATTAATGAGCCTGTGATATCCTCATTAAGCTTACCTGTAATTAATGATCCTGTTTCTCTTAAATCGATATAATATCTATGTACCCATTTTCTATATAGTGTGATCCATAATAATAATATTGGTAATACTATAAGTATTAATAATCCTAAAATAGGCTTAATAATGATTATACCAACATATACAATTGTTATATTCATTACTGCATTAATAATAGAGAACATCGTAGTATAGAATACTCTTACTCCACCACTATCTGATGTTATTTTAGCAACTATCTTTCCGTCGGGCTCTAGTGAATAATAATCTACCTTTAGATAATTTATTTTTCTCATTGCCTCCTCACGGATTTTTCTTTCAATTCTCATACCTGTTAGGGTATTAACATATTGGAAGAAATATCTAGCAAGAACTAATAAAATTATTACACCAAAATAGAATCCACCAAACATAATTACCATATCATAATTACTACTAGGTAGGAAATTATCAAATATCTCCTTAGTGATGAATGGAGTTAACGCTGATAATACTGATGTTAATATACATAATAAAATTGTTAGGAATAATAAAAGCTTTTCCTTCTTTAGATAGGGGATGATAAAGGAAATCATCTGCTTTTTCTTCATTGGCTTATGATGATTACTCATTAGAATCACCTCCGGTCATCTTTTGATTCATAAATTGCTCGAAATACCAGCCCTTTAGATCAATTAGCTCCTGGTGTGTACCACGCTCAGTAATTTTGCCATCCTCCATAACAATAATTAAATCTGCGTGCATTACAGCCGATAATCTATGACAAACAATAATATTTGTTTTATCCTTCCTATACTTCTTTAAATTGTCGATGATATTAGCCTCTGTATATCCATCAACTGCGGATAGTGAATCATCAAGTATCAATACATCCTGATTCTTAAGTAGGGCTCTTGCGATACCAAGCCTTTGTTTTTGACCACCTGATAGTGTTACACCATATTCACCAACAATAGTATCTAATCCATCATTTAGATTCTCTAAATCCTTCTCGAAGTCCGCAAGCCTAATAGCCTCATCAATCTCATCACGATGAGCATTCTTCTTACCAAGCTTTACATTATCATATACACTTCTTGAGAATAATACATGCTCCTGAGGAACATAGGCTATTCTTTCTCTTATTGATTCCTTATTGTATTCTGCGATTTCTATATCATTGATGAATAGCTCATCAAATGGAATTGGATATTGACGCTCAAGCTGCCTAATTAACGTTGATTTACCTGAGCCTGTTTTACCGACGATACCGATAGTTTTACCACGCTCAATTATTAAATTAATACCATGTAATACTAAATCCTCATCATTAGGATATTTAAATGAGAAATTTCTAAATTCAATTTTATCTATTTGCTCACATTTAATATTATTAGTTACTACTACACCAGATCTAGAATCATATACCTCATTTAATCTTTCTGCAGATATTAATGATTGATAGAAATTATTAATCATCGCACCCATACGAGATAGTGGTGATTGGAATAATCCTAAATACATTGAGAATGATACTAGCATACTAACCTCAGCTAGCCTTCCAATGTAATAAAAATAGGCACCAAAGGCTAAGCATAACGCAGTAGATATACCAACTATAAACTGAAATAGGGGTTGGAATATAACATTAATCTTAAGATTCTTCTTTTCTACATCATATACAACCTTACTATATTCAAGGTTCTTTTGATAATTTTCCTCTTCCTTAGAGTATGCTCTAATAGTTCTAACATTAGTTATACTTTCAAGTACTACATTACCCATTTCACTACTTTTTTCTCTTACTATCTTCCAGTTCTTTTGAACCTTAGCCTTTAGGAATAAATTAGCGAATAATATAAATGTTAGTGGTATAAAGCAAATTATCGCAAGTAAATAATCAATCATCACAAGTGATACAAATGCTACAACGACAGTAACGAAATCTAGGAATATATTTAATAATCTATTACCACCACTAAATTTAACAGTATTGATATCTCCTAGTGCCCTAACAAGTAAATCACCTGATTGGAATCTTTCAAAGAAATATCCATCCTGAACTAATATGCTCTTCATATATCTATCATGAAGTGCATAATATAATGTAGTAGTTAATCTATTCTGACAAATTCTTTTAATTACTGAATCGATATATATACCTAATACTATAGCCATATAAGGAATCATAATTTGATAAATTAAATAATCCCTAGTTACAGTATTTTCCTCTATTCTTTTAGTTAAATCACCTATTATCCTAATAGGTAATACATTTAAAAATGCTAATATAAGACCAAAAAAGATGACAAGAACATAACGCCACCAATTCTTTTTTATAAACCATGTCATGCTTTTAATAAACCTAAACATATTAACACCTTCACCTTTATTATAAATAAAAAAGTGCTATTTTTAGGAAAAAATAACACAATTTTATTCAACCATATGTCTATTCATACTACTCCATTTAGTTAATCTATGTAAATAAATAGGGTAATATAATCCAAATGTTGCTATATTAAGATAATATCTCCATACAAACCATTTATATGCATCTAATATACTACCCTTAAATTCCATTCTATCATATGAAATATATTGTCTATTGATTACATATTTTTGTTTTATCCATATTGCAAGTGGATTACCAAGTCCAAAGGATACTACTCCTAAGGCTTTAGTTATTAATGATACTAATATACCTCTAAGCATTTTAAATTTAAGAAATGATCCACTATCGCTATAACAAAAATGAGTATTCATATGAGCCCATTTAAATAAGGCATTTAATATTAATGAGGATACCAATATTGTAGGTAAACCATTAATACCAACTCTAATTAGACTACCAAGATTATATGGGATAGTGTCTAGCCACTCGCGTATAAATATATCCTGTAGGTTATTAACTAACGCTATTATTGCAAGCATTAATACGAAATTTTGGGTAAATGTAAGATAAGCATCAGTTATTTTGCCTTGAACCTCTCATGATTAAAATCATAAGATTCTAACTTCTAATATCATTATAGAGACTATAACGGCATAGATATAATGCTGATAAAGTTGCCTAAATCCTGTCTATAAGACACATTATATCTACCTAATATATTAGACTATTAGTTAAATAACATTTAATAATACTTTGAAAGTATTATATGTTAATTTTGTTCCACTCAAAGCTAAAGAAGCTTTTGTCTCTAGCTCTGACCTTGGATTTGCATCCAAGGGTTTT
>JAEELU010000068.1 GCA_016282815.1 Acholeplasmatales bacterium | reverse complement strand
CCATTCTTTTCAGCCATTGTTTCAATCTTTATTGCAGCCTTAATTGTATTTTGATATACATAGTTAACTAAGCTTGCAACATCGTAAGACCATTTAGCAGTAAGAGTAATATTTGATGTTACCTTATAGCTAAAATCAAATAATACATCATAATTATACCAACCCATAAAGCTTGCAAATGATTTTTCAGGCTTTTGTGGTTCAATTATATGACCTGTTTTAGTTGTTGTAGTTTTATATGTTTCACCATTACCTAAATCAAATGTTACTTCATATCCATTAGGATTATCTGAATCAGGTAATACATATTCAGTTGTTGTTTGATATGTTCTCTGTGTTGATGGTGTGTATCCAGTAGAATTAGTAATAAATGATATATTACAGCTAGATAATACTATAGTAGAAATTATCATCAACACGATAATTTTTATTTTTTTCATAATACTTCACCGAAGATATTATACCACATCCCCATTTTTTTTAAATATTTTGATATTTAATAAGAAAAAAAACTATAACTATGTTATAATTAATTTACTGCGTAAATTGGATGTGATAGTATGAAAAGACTTATTTTAGTTGACGGAAATTCATTAATGTATAGGGCATATTATGGTATGTCTAGTGGTGGTAGTATTGCTCAAAATTCTAAGGGTCTATACACTAACGCTATATATGGCTTTGTACGTATGATGACAAGCTTAATAAAATCAGATTATGATGCTATTTTAGTAGCCTTTGATGCTGGTAAGAAGACAATTCGTCATGAATGGATGAAGGATTATAAGGCAGGAAGACCTCCTATGCCAGATGAGTTCCGTATGCAAATAGCTTATATAAAGGAATACCTTGATATAATGCGTATCAAAAGATATGAGCAGGATTTATACGAGGCTGATGATATTATTGGTACTATGTCACTTCGTGCTAAGAATATGGGCTATCATGTAGATATCTATTCATCTGATAAGGATTTACTACAGCTAATAGATGATGATATAACAGTTCATTTAACTAAAAAGGGAATGACTGATCTAGAGGATTATACACCTAAAACATTCTTTGACAGATACCAAATTGAATATACTCAATTTATCGATTTAAAGGCGCTAATGGGAGATAAGAGTGATAATTTACCTGGTATCGCAGGAATTGGTGAAAAGAAGGCAGTTAAGTATTTACAAAAATATAATACACTTGCTGGTATCATCGAGCATAAGGATGAAATCACTGGTAGTGATGGAGAAAAGATTAGAGCAGGCTATGAGGATGCCCTATTATGCCGTAAGATGGCAACGATCCTTAGAGATTTTGATATTAAGCTTGAGGTATCAGATTTAGATAAAAAGGAATGCAATAAGGAAAAGCTTATATCATTCTATACTGAATTAGAATTTAAATCATTATTAAAGGAAATTAATATTGATAAAAAAATAGAAATACATGCTGACTCATATAAGGTTATAGATAATAACAATGATTTAGATGAAATATTAATTGATAATTCATCATTAATATTTGAAACATTTGAATATAATTATCATAAGAGTCCACTACTTGGTATTGGTATTAAAAACAGCAAGGGTACTTTTATTATTAAGCCTAATTTATTAAATAATAATATTTTACTTGCTACATATTTAGCAGATACTAATATCAAAAAAAGTGTATATGATTATAAAAGATGCTACGTTTTGGCAAGAAGATATGGAATGGATTTTAATGGTGTAGATTTCGATTTATTACTTGCTACATACGTTCTTAACCCTCTAGCAACAAAAGAGGAATTTAAGGGTGTAGCTGAATTCTATAACTATGATGATGTTTTATATAATGAAGAGGTTTATGGTAAGGGTGCTAAAATGGCAATACCTGATGAAAAACTAATATTTGAGCATATTTATAAAAAAGTATGTGCACTTGATGTATTAAAATCAGAAAGCCTAAAAAGATTAAATGATAATAATCAATTAGCATTATTAACTCAAATAGAAATACCACTATCTAAGGTATTAGGTAAAATGGAATTCAATGGTATTTTAATTGATATCGATGAATTAAATAGACAGGAATCAGAATTAATTGGTTCAATAGGCGAAATAGAAAAGGAAATATTTAAGCTTGCTGGAAAGGAATTTAATGTTTCATCACCTAAACAATTAGGTACTATATTATTTGAGGATTTAAACATTCCATATCCAAAGAAAAAGGGTAATACCTATTCAACTGATATCGATGTATTAGAATCAATTAAGTCTATGCACCCAATTGTTAATTTAGTAATCGATTATAGAGCTAAGGCTAAATTATATTCTACATATATTTCAGGATTAAGAGATATGATATATCCTGATGGTAAGGTTCATACAATTTATGAACAAGCATTAACTCAAACAGGAAGATTATCATCGATAGAGCCTAATTTACAAAATATACCTATTAGAACTCCTGATGGTCATAAGATAAGAAGAATGTTTATTCCTGATAAGAGTAATAATGTGATGTATTCTGCAGATTATTCACAAATAGAATTAAGAGTACTAGCCCATATGGCTCAGGTTAAAAAGCTAATAGAAGCATTTAATAATAACGAGGATATTCATGCTAAAACAGCTAAAGAGGTATTCAATAAGGAGGAAATAACTCCTGAGGATAGAAGACGTGCTAAGGCAGTTAACTTTGGTATTGTATATGGTATGAGTGCCTTTGGACTTGCACAGGATTTAAATATTACTAATTCAATGGCATCAGAATTTATGAAAAAATATTATGAGGCATATCCAGAAATAAAGGTATTTATGGATAAGACAATTGAATTTTGTAAGGCTAATGGATTTGTAGCAACAATGAAGAATAGAAAAAGATATATCCCAGATATTAATTCAAGTATTTATATGCAAAGAGAATTTGCTAAAAGAACAGCAATGAATAGCCCTATCCAGGGAAGTGCAGCTGACATTATTAAGATTGCTATGGTAAATGTAGATAAGAAAATAACAGAAGCTAATCTAAAAAGTAAGATGCTTGTTCAGGTACATGATGAATTAGTATTTGAGGTTGAGCATGGTGAAGAGGAAGTACTACAAAGAATAGTTAAGGAAGCAATGGAAAGTGCAGTAAAGCTTGATGTTCCTCTAATCGTAGATGATTCATTTGGTAAAAATTGGTATGAGGTGAAATAATGGATTCAATAAAATTAAGAAGAAGCATTAGAAAATTTGATCTATCTAAAAAGATTCCATATGATGATTTAGTATTATTATGTAAATATGCATCATATGCTCCTACAGCTCGTCGTCAAATTGATAAGGAATATATCATATTAGATGATGAGAATATGATTAATAAAATGAAGGATTTACCTCATGGTACATTAAAGTATGAGGATTGTAATACCTATATTGTTTTAATTGCTAAAAACCCAGCTAATTTAACAATACCTGGTATGGAGCCTATCGACTTAGGTATGGCAGCTGAGAATATCCTAATTAAGGCTACAGAAATGGGCTATGGCTCTTGCTATTTAGGTGTATATCCAAGTGAGGAAAGATTAAATATTTTTAATAATTTATTCGAGGTCAAGAATGGTGATTTCGTATTTGGAATCATAGCCCTAGGCTATCCACTTGATGAATTCAAGGAATGGGATAAATTTGATCCTAATACAATTCATCACAATAAATATTAATGAGGTTTTATTATGCCTGAATTACCAGAGGTAGAAACTGTAAGAAGAGCACTACTTAAAAAGGTAGTAGGCCTTAAAATTACAGATATAAAGATAAAATATGAAAATATCATAAATTCAGATATAGATTATTTTAAAAGGAATATTATAAATAAGAGTATTATTGATATATCTAGATTAGGAAAATTCTTAATTTTCAACTTAAATGAGGGAAATATAGTATCTCATTTAAGAATGGAGGGTAAATATTTCTATTCTAACGAAGATTTAGATAATAAGCATGTTCATGTAATATTCTATTTTGATAATGGTTATATGCTATATTATCAGGATGTAAGAAAATTCGGTAGAATGGAGTATAAGGATAGTAGTGAGCTTTATACTACAACACCTTTATCCCTAGTAGGAATTGACCCAATTTTAAATAAAAAATTTGATTATAGATTAATTTATGATAAAATAGTATCAAGGGCTGTGGCGATTAAAACCACTCTCTTAGATCAATCTATTATTGCTGGATTAGGTAATATTTATGTGGATGAGGTATTATTTTTATCAAAAATAAACCCACATAGACCATCAAATGAGGTTACATTTGATGAGGTAAAATCCCTATGCGATAATACAAAGGATATTTTATCCTTAGCAATTGATCACAAGGGGACAACCATTAGAAGCTATACATCTGAGCTTAATATTAAGGGTGAGTTTCAAAATTTCCTTAAGGTTCATACTAAGGAATATTGCCCAATATGTAATAATAAGCTTAATAAGGATAAGATTAATGGTAGGTCTACCTATTATTGCGCGAATTGCGAGAGGTGATTTTTTTGAGAAAAGTCATTGGCGTAACTGGCGGTATTGCTAGTGGTAAAAGTAATGTTTGTAATATAATTGAAAATATGGGCTTTGATGTTATCGATTGTGATAAAATCAGCTATAACCTTGCTAAAAAGGGTGGACCTATATATGATGTTATATTAGAAAAATTTGGCAATGATTATTTACTAGATAATGGTGAAATAGATAGAAAAAAGCTTGGTAAGCTTATTTTCAATAACGAGGCAGCGAAAATCCTACTTGATAGCATAACTCACCCACTTATTCTAGTTGAGGTAAAGAAGAAGCTTGAGAAATATACTGATGGTATTGTGTTCCTAGAAGCACCATTACTATATGAGGCACATATTGAAAATTTATGTGATGAGGTAATTTGTGTATTCTTAAGTAAGAAATATCAGGTTGAGCGTTTAATGGCTAGAGAGGGTATCGACGAGGATTACGCTTTAGCTAAGATTCATTCTCAAATGGATTTATATATGAAAAAATCACTTGCAAATTATGTTATCGATACAAGAGGTACATTCGAGGAAACTAAATTGCAGGTTGAGAAAGTAGTAAATGAGATAAAAGGAGTGTAATTATTATGGCAGTAATTGAAACAAGTGAAAATAGCACAAAGCTACCATTACAAACACATTATTATAAGGCTTCCTATGAGCAAATAAAGGCAGTATATTTAGAGACTCTAGAGAGCTTACGTCATACAATCGTAAGTGTTAATGATGATTATTCTGAAATTTATTCAGAAATACCACATATGACAGTTATAGCTAAAATTATTATGCAAGACCCACTAGAGACTTCAATTGATTTTGAAATCCACGCTGAATTTTTAATGGGAAATAACAAAAAAGCATTAAAGTTCATCGATACTGTTTTAAAGAAGATTGAAGAGAAGTATCCATTTAAAGGAGTAAGCCTACATAAATAGGAACTATTATGAAAAAGACATTGGATAATAATTCTAAATTTTCTATCTATGCGAGCTTTACCTTATCGTTAGATGATATTAATACTATGTCTTTATTATATGCACCACTTATCGGAAGTGATGCTTTTATGCTTTACTTTGGGCTTTATTCATTAATTGAAAGAAATAATATGAAAAGTGAGACCGTTATTCATCAGGACTTTTTTGAAATATTCTCATTTAAGACAAATGATTTCTTAAATGCGAGATTAAAGCTTGAGGGAATAGGTCTTTTAATTTCTTACGCTACTGGTGACGGATCGTATTTGTATTACTTGTGCCCACCACTTACTGCTAAGAGCTTTATTAAGGACGCAACCCTAGGGTTGTTTTTATATTCTAAAATTAGAAGAGAAACATTCGATTTTATCTATAATCATTTCGCAATAGAAAGAATAGATACTAAGATG
>JAEELU010000067.1 GCA_016282815.1 Acholeplasmatales bacterium | reverse complement strand
TTCACTCGTGGTGGAAATATGGAAATGACTGATGAAATCGCTGAAGGCTTAATGAGAACTGTATTTAAAAATGGTGATATATTACATAATGATCCTAATAATATAGAAGCAAGAGCTGAGATTATGTGGGCATCATCATTATCACACAATGGTTTAACTGGTTGTGGAAATGATGGTGGTGATTTTATGTCTCATAAGCTTGAACATGAATTATCAGGTAAATATAATGTAACTCACGGGGCAGGATTGTCTGTTATTTGGCCATCATGGGCAGAATATGTTTATATGAATAACTTGGATAGATTCTATAAATACGCTAAGAATGTATTAGGTATTGAGGGAACTGATAGGATGGATGTTGCTAAAAAGGGAATTAGAAAAACAAAAGAAATATTTGCATCTTGGAATCTACCTATAAAAATGAGAGAGTTAAATATTAATCCTAGTCATGATGATATTGTTGATATGGCAAAATCATGCTTCGAGGGCTGTGGTGGACCAAAGGGCTCATCAAGACTATTAGATTTAGATGATATGATTAATATATACACAAATGCAATATAATAGGAGGAAATTTAATATGGCAGAAAACAAGTATAAAGGAACAAAAACAGAACAAAATTTAATGACAGCATTTGCTGGAGAATCTCAAGCAAGAAATAAATATACTTATTTCGCTTCTGTAGCTAAAAAGGAAGGATATGAGCAAATATCAGCTTTATTTTTAAAGACCGCAGAAAATGAAAAGGAACACGCTAAGCTATGGTTTAAGGAGCTTAAGGGAATTGGCAATACTACGGAAAACCTTAAGGCTGCAGCTGAGGGTGAAAATTATGAATGGACCGATATGTATGCTGAATTTGCAAAGGTTGCAGATGAGGAAGGCTTCCATGATTTAGCTGAGAAATTTAGAGGTGTTGCTTTAATTGAGAAGCATCACGAGGAAAGATATCGTGCACTTCTAAATAATGTAGAAGCACAAGAGGTATTTAAGAAAAGCACTGTTAAGGTATGGGAGTGCCGTAACTGTGGACATATCGTAGTTGGTACAGAGGCACCTGAGGTTTGTCCTGTCTGCAATCACCCACAGGCATATTTTGAAATTAACGCAGAAAATTATTAATAATTTAGGGAGGAAGTAGCTATGCGTGGTAGTTTTACATATTATAATCCTACAAAATTATATTTTGGTAAGGATGCCATTAATGGCTTAAAGGAAGAATTAAAGAATTATGGTAAAAATGTCGTTTTAGTTTATGGAGGAGGTTCTATAAAGAAAAATGGTATTTATGATACGGTTACCACAATATTAAAGGAATCAGGAAAGAACGTATTTGAAGATGCTGGGGTAATGAGTAACCCTACAATAAAGAAGGTATATGAAGGTATTGAAATTGCAAGAAGTGCCAATGTTGATATGTTTTTAGCAATTGGTGGTGGATCAGTAATTGATTACACTAAAGCAGTTTCTGCAAGTGTTAATTTACCTTCTGGTGTTGATCCATGGGATGAGTATTTTGTTAAGTATAATGAATGTACTGTAAAACCAATACCTATTGGAACAATTCTAACAATGGTTGGAACTGGTAGTGAGATGAATGGTGGATCAGTTATTACTAATGAGGATGCAGGATTAAAGGTTGGGAAGGTTTTTGATTCTAATCTATTTCCAAAATTTACTATTTTAAATCCTGAATATACATATACAGTTCCAAGATATCAAATGGTATCTGGTATTTTTGATATTATGTCACATATTATGGAACAATATTTCTCTGGTGATGATGATAATACATCAGATTATATAATGGAAGGCTTGATGAGATCTTTAATTACATCATCAAAGATTGCTGTAAAGAACCCTACTGATTATGATGCAAGAAGTAATATTATGTGGACAGCAACATGGGCACTTAATACATTTGCTGGTAAGGGTAAGGCACAGGACTGGGAGGTTCATAATATTGGTCAAGCTGTTGGTGCAATAACTAACGCTGCTCATGGTATGACTTTATCAGCTGTATCTATTCCATATTATCGTTTAATCCTTCCATATGGATTACCAAAATTTAAAAGATTTGCTTTAAATGTTTGGAATGTAAATCCATTTGGTAAAAATATGAATGCTACTTACGCAAAAACTGATTCCGAGATAGCAAAAGAGGGCCTTTTAATGATGAGCGAATGGATGAGGGAAATAGGCCTTGTTATGCACCTTACTGATTTAGGTGTAACCAACGAAATGCTTGATAGTATTATTAAGGCAACATTCTATAATGATGGTGGCTATAAGAAACTTACACAGGCTGATGTTTTAAATATTTTAAATGAAAGTATGTAATACATAATATTTTAATTGAATTAATTTTAATTAATGATAAAATTTTAATCGTGAGGTAAAAAAATATGTCATTATTAGCTAAAAGAAGTATTGTAAAAGAAGATAAAAGTAATATTATTACTCTAGGCGCTATCGCAAAGGAAGAAAAGAAAAAGGACCCAGAGGTTGTTAACGCAACTATAGGTATGCTTTATGATGAGAATGAGAAGCTATTTGCCTATAAATCAGTAGATAAGGCTTTATCATTATTATCAATAGATGAAAAGTATGCATATGGCTCAACTCCAGGCTCGAAGGATTTCCATGATGCTGTAAAAAGCTGGGTATTTAGAGAGTATTATGATGATTTTAAGGATATTTCTGAGGTAATGGCTACTCCAGGTGGTACAGGTGCTCTATCTAATACATTCGCTAATTATTTAAATGAGAATGATAAAGCGTTATTACCAAGCTATATGTGGGGAAACTACAAGCAGGTATTATACGAAAACCATCAGGATTTTATGACATATAATTTATTTAACGATAAGGGTGGCTTAGATTTAGTAAGCATTAAGGAATGCATGCTAAAGCTTAAGAAGGAACAAGGAAGAATCCTATTAGTAGTTAATGATCCTTGTCATAACCCAACAGGCTATTCAATGACATCTGATGAATGGGTTAGCCTAATTGATTTAATAAATGAAATATCATATGATGGTACACCAGTTGTATTATTACATGATATGGCCTATATTGATTATTCTAAGGAAGGCTTTGAATTCACTAGAAAGAATATGAAGCTTTACAAGAAGCTTAATAATAACGCTATGGTTATTATGGCATTTAGTGGTTCTAAGACATTAGCCTTATATGGTATTAGAATTGGTGCACAGGTTGCTGTATCTAATTCAAAGGAAAATCTAATTGATTTCAATAAGGCTAATAAATTCTCAAGCCGTTCTAAATGGAGTAATACTACTAATTTAGGTATGAATTTAGTAGTTAAGGTATTTAAGGATAAGGAATTAAGAAAATCATTTGAGGAGGAATTAAAGCTTTCAAGAGAGACTTTAATTAAGCGTGCAAATGTATTTCTAGAGGAATCAAAGAAGTGTGGATTAAAAACATTACCATTTGATTGTGGCTTCTTTGTAACTATTCCTTGTGAGAACCCTGATAAGGTATATGAATATCTTGTAAATAAGAAGGTACATATCATTCCAATGGGTAAGGTTGTAAGAGTAACAATTTCTGCAATACCTGTAGAAGTATGTAAGAGATTACCTAAGCTAATTAAGGAAGCAATTGATTCCTTAAATTAATATAAAAATTAATAAAATAGATTTTGGAACTAGTTTTTAGTTCCTTTTTATGTTGAGGTAGAATGAATTTATTAGAGTATTTTAGTAAAAGAAAAAATGTTAATACAATTATTAACTCTGAAAGAATTAGTGTCGGTAATTCAACTGATAATTACAATATGATGCTAATTGCTTCAGATTTTTATGCTAATGACGATAATATAATTATTGTTCTACCAAATCTATTCTTAGCTCAAAAATATTATGATATGCTATCTAATATGCTAAATAGCGATGATGTATTGTTTTTTCCATC
>JAEELU010000066.1 GCA_016282815.1 Acholeplasmatales bacterium | reverse complement strand
CTACAGATGATAAGGATACTATCATCATGTATTTCAAGGATGATGCAACAGCATTCAATGGTATTAAGAAGGCTCAAATCGAGGATAAGGGTGTATTAAACAATAAGATTACAACTATTATCTTCAATAGATTAATGAAGGCTGGCATTAAGACTCACTATATCAAGACATTAAATGATAGAGAGCAATTATGTAAGAAGGTTTCTATCGTACCACTTGAGGTTATCGTTAGAAATGTAATCGCTGGTTCTATGAGCAAGAGATTAAATATTCCTGAGGGAACAAAGCCAACTAATACAATTTTTGAGCTTTGCTACAAGGATGATGCATTAGGTGATCCACTTATCAATGATCATCATGCAGTAGCTTTAGGTGCTGTAACTTATGAGGAATTAGATACTATTTATACAATGCTAAAGAAGATTAATGATGAATTACAAAAGATGTTTGCTGAAATTGGTGTTACATTAGTAGACTTCAAGGTTGAATTTGGTAAGACATCAACTGGTGAAATCGTTCTAGCTGATGAAATCTCTCCAGATTGCTGCAGACTATGGGATAAGAGCACAAATGAAAAGCTTGACAAGGATAGATTCCGTAGAGATTTAGGTAACGTAATCGAAGCTTACCAAGAGATTTATAAGCGTTTATCACAACTTAAGTAATTTGTAGGAGGATTATATGGGATCAAAGGCATACGGTTCATCTGGCGTAGATTTAGAAGCTGGATATGAAGCAGTAAGAAGATATAAGAAGCACGTAAAAAGAACTGATAGACCTGGATGCGTTTCAGGAATTGGTTCATTCGGTGGTATGTTTGATTTATCAAGCCTAGGCTATAAGGAGCCTATGCTTGTATCAGGTACTGATGGTGTTGGTACTAAATTAAAGCTAGCATTTGAAATGGATAAGCATGATACAATCGGTATTGATGCAGTAGCTATGTGTGTTAACGATGTATTAGCACAAGGCGCTGAGCCATTATATTTCCTAGATTATGTAGCATTAGGACATGCAATTCCTGAAAAGCTTGAAAAGATTGTTTCAGGTATCGCAGATGGTTGTGTTCAAGCTGGTTGCGCATTAATCGGTGGAGAAACAGCTGAAATGCCTGGTATGTATTCAGATGGTGAATATGATATCGCAGGCTTCGCAGTTGGTGTTGTTGAAAAATCAAAGCTAATTGATGATTCTAAAGTTAAGGCAGGAGATATTCTAGTTGGTATCGCATCAACTGGTGTACATTCAAATGGCTTCTCATTAGTAAGAAAGATAATAAGCGACAATAATATTGACCTACATTCTTATTCAGAGGAATTAGGTGGAGTAGTAGGAGAGGTATTCCTAACACCTACTAGAATTTATTGTAAGCAGGTTTTAGATGTAATAAAGAATGTTGATGTTCACGGTGTTGCTCATATTACTGGTGGTGGCTTCGATGAAAACATTCCTAGAATTTTAAATGACAAGCAAGGCTTAGATATAGTTGAAGGCTCATGGCCAATCCTTCCAGTATTTAAGTTCTTAGAGAAATATGGCAAGGTTGATCATAGAGAAATGTTCAATATCTATAATATGGGTATTGGTATGATTATTGCTGTAGATAATGAAAAGGATGCATTAAAGACTATTGATATCTTAGCTAAGCATGGCGATAAGGCATATATTATCGGTAAGGTTACTGATAATGCTGGGAAAGTTGAGATTCATAAATAATGAAGAACATTGCAGTTTTCGCTAGTGGTAGCGGAACAAACTTTGAAGCAATCGTTAGTGCTTGTGAAAACGGAAAAATCAAGGACGCTAAGGTTTTATTGATGGTATGTGATAAAAAGGATGCGTTCGTAATTACAAGAGCTAAGAATCATAACGTTGAGCAATTTGTTTTTAATGCTAAGGATTACAGCTCAAAGGAAGAATTTGAGACTGTTATAGTTAAGAAATTAGATGAATTAAAAATAGATTTAGTATGTCTAGCAGGCTATATGCGTTATATCGGTAAGGTTTTACTAGACAACTACGAGGGAAGAATAATTAATATTCATCCAGCATTATTACCATCATTTAAGGGTGCACACGGAATCCAAGATGCATCTAATTATGGCGTTAAGGTATTCGGTGTAACTGTTCACTATGTTGATAGTGGAGTAGATAGTGGAAAAATAATAATGCAAAGAGGTTTTGAATACTATGGCGATGACATCGAGGAGCTTGAAGCAAAGATTCACGATGTTGAGCATGTATTATATATTGAAGCAATAAATAAATTTTTGTATGAGGTGAAATAATGAAAAGAGCATTAGTAAGTGTAACAGATAAAACAGGTGTAGTTGAATTCTGTAAGGGCCTTGAGGAATGTGGCTATGAAATCGTATCTACTGGTGGTACTAAGAAGGTATTAATCGCTGGTGGAGTTAAGGCTATTGATATTTCTGATATTACTGGCTTCCCTGAGATTTTAGATGGTAGAGTTAAGACTTTACATCCAAATGTTCATGGTGGATTACTTGCAGTAAGAGATTTAGAATCTCATGTTAAGCAGGTTAAGGAGCACAATATTGAATATATTGATTTAGTATGTGTTAACCTATATGCATTTAAGAAGACTATTGAAAAGGGTGCTGAATTCGCTGAAGCAATTGAAAACATCGATATCGGTGGTCCATCAATGCTTAGATCAGCAGCTAAGAATCATAAATATGTTACTGTAGTATCTGATATCAATGATTACGAAAGAGTATTAAAGGAAATCAGAGAAAATGGTGATACATCTTATCAAACAAGACTTGAGCTTGCTGCTAAGGTTTATACATTAACTGCAGAATATGATACTATGATTGCTACATATATGAGAGAAAAGGCTGGCTTAAATGAAAAGCTATTCATTGAAGCTGATTTAGTTCAAAGCCTAAGATATGGTGAGAACCCTCATCAAGCAGCTAAGTTCTATGCTACAAATAAGAATTTAAGCTACTCACTAGCTAATGCTAAGCAAATTCAAGGTAAGGAATTATCATACAATAATATACAGGATGCAAATGCTGCACTTAACATCGTTAGAGAATTTGGCGATACTCCATTTGCTTTAGGATTAAAGCATATGAATCCATGTGGAGCAGCAATTGGTAAGGATTTAAAGGAAGCTTGGTTAAAGGCTTATGAATCTGACCCAGTATCTATCTTTGGTGGAATTGTTGCTACTAACCAGGTAATTGATTTAGAAGCAGCTAATTTAATTAAATTTGATCATGGTGAGAAGGGTAAATCTATATTCCTAGAGGTTATCCTAGCACCAGGATTTACTGATGATGCTTTAAAGGCATTCGCAAAGAGACCTGATTTAAGATTAATTGAATACAAGCTAGGAGATTATCCAAAGGCTCCTCAATATGTATCAGTTAATGGTGGTATTCTATGCCAGGATCAAGATACAGAAATTAAGACAATTACTGAGGATATGGTAATTACTAATACAAAGGCTACACCTGAGCAATTATCTGATATGAACTTCGGTTGGAAGATTGTTAAGCATGTTAAGTCTAACGCAATTGTTGTTGTTAAGAATGGTACAACATGTGGTGTAGGTGCAGGACAAATGAATAGAGTTGGTGCTGCAAAGATTGCAATTGAGGAAGCACATTCAAGAGGAGTTAAGGACGGCTTAGTTTTAGCTTCTGATGCATTCTTCCCATTCTCAGATACGCTAGAATATGGTATTAATAACGGTGTTGTTGCTGTTGTTCAGCCAGGTGGTTCTAAGAAGGATCAGGATTCAATTGATTTAGCAAATGCTAAGAATGTTCCTATGGCATTCACAGGCATGCGTCATTTTAAGCACTAATTTATAAGGAGAGATTATTTATGGCTAAGGTATTAGTTGTAGGTGGTGGAGGAAGAGAACACGCTATTGTTCACGCTCTATCAAAAAGTAAAAAGGTAAATGAAATATATGCTGCACCTGGTAATGCTGGTATTGCTAAGCTTGCTATGTGCGTAAATATTAAGGATACAGAGGTTGACAAGATTGTTGAGTTTGCTAAGGCTGAGGCTATTGATTTAGTAGTTGTAGGTCCTGAAGCAAGCCTAGCACTTGGTATTGTCGATGAATTACAAAAGAATAATATTAAGGTATTCGGTCCAACTAAGGCCGCTGCTAGAATTGAATCAAGCAAGAATTTTGCTAAGGATTTAATGCTAAAATATGGCATCCCTACTGCAAGATATGAGGTATTTGAAAACTATGAGGAGGCAATGGCATTTGTAAAAATATCACCATTCCCAACAGTTATTAAATACGATGGCTTAGCTGCAGGTAAGGGTGTAGTTATCGCAAATAACCTAATCGAGGCTGATAATGCCTTGAAGGATATGCTATTAGATGATAAATTTGGTAAGGGTAAGGTAGTAATTGAGGATTACCTTGAGGGACCAGAATTCTCATTTATGTGCTTTGTAAATGGCGAAAACGTATATCCTCTTGAGATGGCTCAGGATCATAAGAGAGCTTATGATAATGATAGAGGACCTAATACAGGTGGAATGGGTGCTTATTCACCACTTCCATTTATCAAAGAAGCAGATTATGATTTTGCTTTAAATGAAATAATGAAGAAGGCTGCTAAGGCACTTGTTAATGAGGAATGTCCATTCACAGGTGTATTATATGGTGGCTTAATGAAAACTAAGAGAGGTATCAAGGTTATTGAATTTAATGCTAGATTTGGTGACCCTGAAACTGAGGTAGTACTACCTAGATTAACATCTGATATCTATGATGCATTTAATGCAGTAATAGATGGTAAGGAGCCTGTATTAACTTGGGATAAGTGTGCAACAATTGGTATTGTTTTAGCATCAAAGGGCTATCCTGGTGAATACAAGAAGGGCTTTGTTATTGAGAATGCTGATAGTGATGATATTTATCATATGGGTACTAAGATTGACGAAAATGGTAATTTAGTAACTAATGGTGGTAGAGTATTATTCGCTGTTGCTAAGGGTGATACACTTGAGGAAGCTAATAAGAAGGCAGTTAAGCTAGTTTCTGAAATTAAGTGTGATAACCTATTTTATAGAAGAGATATCGGTGCTAAGGCATTTAGAAAGTAGGAGAATATTATGGCTATAGTTATTTCAGGCAAGGATTTAGCCCACGAAAAAAGAGAATACATGAAGAATCAGGTTGTTGAGCTTGAAAAGAAATATGGTAGAAAGCCTAAGCTTGTAGTTATATTAGTTGGAGATAATCCAGCATCTGTTTCATACGTTTCTGGTAAGGAAAAGGCATGTATTGAAATAGGTATTACTAATGAAACTATTAGATTATCAAGTGATACAACTGAAGAAGAACTATTAAAAATAATCGATAGGCTAAATAACGATAGCCAGGTTGATGGTATATTAACACAGCTTCCTTTACCTAAGCAAATTAACGAGGATGCTGTAATTAATGCTATAAATCCTGAAAAGGATGTTGATGGCTTCCATCCACAAAACGTAGCTGCATTATTCCTAAAGCAGCCTGGTACAACTCCTTGTACACCTAAGGGTATACTTGAGGTACTAGATAGCGTTAATATTCCTATCGAAGGCAAGAAGTGTGTTGTTGTAGGAAGAAGTAACATAGTTGGTCTTCCTGTATCAAAGCTAATGCTTGATAGAAACGCAACAGTAACAATTGCTCACAGTAGAACAAAGGATTTAGCTTCTGTAACTAAGGAGGCTGATATCCTAATCGCTGCAGTAGGTAAACCATTATTTATTAAAGAAAATATGGTTAAGGATGGAGCAGTAGTAATTGATGTTGGTGTAAATAGAAACCCAGAAACTGGTAAGCTATGTGGTGATGTTGATTTTGAAAATGTTAAGGATAAGGCATCATACATTACAAAGGTTCCTGGTGGAATTGGACCAATGACAATTACATGTTTAATGGAGAATACAATAGAATGCTTTATTAAGCATATGGAGGAAAAATAATCATGATTGAAAGATATTCAAGAGCACCAATGCGTAAGATTTGGACTGAGGAAGCAAAATTTGATGCATACTTAAAGGTTGAAATCTCTAACGCTAAGGCTTGGAGTGAGCTTGGTGTTGTGCCAAAGGAAGACTTACCTAAGCTTGATAAAGCTACATTCAATGTAGATAGAATTAAAGAAATCGAGGCTGTAACTAAGCACGATGTTGTTGCATTCACTAGATGTGTTGGTGAATCATTAGGTGATGAAAAGAAATGGATTCACTATGGTTTAACATCTACAGATGTAGTTGACACTGCAAATGGATATATGCTTAAGCAGGCTAATGAAATATTAAGAAAGGATATCCATGAAATAATGGATGTCATTAAGAAAAGAGCTCTAGAATTCAAGATGACACCATGCATCGGTAGAACTCATGGTATGCATGCTGATATTACATCATTTGGTCTTAAATGGGCTTTATGGTATTCAGATATGACAAGATGCTTAGAGAGATTTGAGTATGCTTGTAAGGAGGTAGAGGTTGGTAAGCTATCAGGAGCTGTTGGTAACTTTGCTAATATTCCACCTCAAATTGAAGAATATGTATGTAAGGATTTAGGTATTGGCTATGCTAATATCTCTACACAGGTATTACAGCGTGATAGACATGCACATTATATGGCATGCTTAGCTTTAGTTGCTTCAGAGCTTGAGAAGATGGCTCTAGAGGTAAGAAATTTATCTAGACAAGAGGTTAAGGAAACAGAGGAATTCTTTAACAAGGGTCAAAAGGGCTCAAGTGCTATGCCACATAAGAGAAATCCAATTTCTTCAGAAAATATTTGTGGTTGTGCAAGAGTAATGAGAGGCTATATGGATACATTCTATCAAAATATAGCTTTATGGCATGAAAGAGATATTTCTCACTCAGCTACAGAAAGAATCATTCTTCCTGATGCTACTGAGCTATTAGATTATATGCTTAATAGATTTAAGGGAATCCTAGAGAACTTAACTGTATTCCCTGAGAAGATGATTGAGGATATCAATTTAACTCATGGTGTTATATTTGCTCAAAGAGTATTATATAAGCTAATTGAAAAGGGCTTTGTTCGTGAGAAGGCATATGATACTGTTCAGCCAATTGCGATGAAGGCTTTAGAGACTAAGACACACTATAGAGATTTATTAAAGCAGGATCCAGTTATTTCATCTACATTAACAAACGATGAAATAGATTCATGCTTTACACTAGATTATTATTTAGTTAACGTAGATTATATTTTTAATCGTTTAGGAATAAAATAATAGGAGGTATTATATGCAAAACGAGAAGATTTTAGTTCTTGATTTTGGTGGACAATATAATCAGCTAATCGCACGTAGAGTACGTGAATGCAACGTATATTGTGAGGTTCATCCATATAACATGAGCCTTGATAAAATTAAAGAATTTAATCCAAAGGGCATTATCTTTACAGGTGGACCTAATTCTGTATTCGCAGAGGATGCTCCACTTTGTGATAAGAAGCTATTTGATTTAGGCTACCCTATCTTAGGTATTTGCTACGGATGTCAAACAGTTGCCATTTTAAATAATGGTGAAGTATCTCATGCTGATAAGCGTGAATATGGTAAGACTATGGTTAATATAGATACAACTTCTAAGCTATTTAAGAATGTATCTAAGGAAACTCAGGTTTGGATGAGCCATACTGATTTCGTATCAAAGCTTCCAGCAGGATATAAGATAGTAGCTAATACTCCATCATGCCCTGTAAGTGCTATGGAAAACGTAGAGAAGAAGATTTATGCCGTACAATTCCACCCAGAGGTTAATCATACATTAGATGGTATGCAAATGCTTAAGAATTTCGTATACGATGTATGTGAATGTAAGGGTGACTGGAAGATGGACGACTTTGCTAAAACAACAATCGCTCAATTACGCGAAAAGATTGGAAATGGTAAGGTATTATGTGCACTTTCTGGTGGTGTAGATTCCAGTGTTGCTGCTGTATTATTATCTAAGGCAGTAGGTAAACAATTAACATGCGTATTCGTTGACCATGGCCTATTAAGAAAGAACGAGGGCGATGAGGTTGAGGCTGTATTTGGCCCTAATGGTCCATATAAGCTAAACTTCGTTAGAGTAAATGCACAAGAAAGATTCTATGAAAAGCTTAAGGGTGTAACAGAGCCTGAAAGAAAGCGTAAGATTATTGGTGAGGAATTTATTAGAGTATT
>JAEELU010000065.1 GCA_016282815.1 Acholeplasmatales bacterium | reverse complement strand
TGAGGAGCTAGATGCCTTAGATGATATATTATCAAGAAAGGTATTAAGAAAGCTAGAAAGTAAAAACCCAGTATATGTAAGAAGCCAGGCAGATGCCTTATGTAGCTATATTGAGGATTTATTTGGACAGGATAAGATGCCATTATGTATAGATGTAATTAGGCATATAGAGCAGAATGTATAATTAATCATTTTTAAAATACTAGAGAATGGAGGTGAGATAGATGAACCAACAGGATTATATTTATAGAGGCTTTAAGAATTTTAGGCTTCAAACAGAGGATAATAGCTGTAAAAGAGAAAGAAGATTATTAAGAAAAACAAATATCGAAATAGATAAGCTTACTGTTAAAAAGTATATGTGTACAATCGATGATGATTGGATTATTGCGATTGAGGAGGGCTTAGTATTTGTTGAAAAGGCAATAGCTGAGGAAAGACAGTTTATTAGAACTAATGGTGAAACAGTCCCAATTGAAAAGGCCAAAAAGGTTTCAAGAGATTCTGTTGAGCATCTAGCACGCCATTCCAACATGATAACCCATGTTCCTGAAAAGGAGGGTGACCCAATAATCCCAGATGCGATATATATGGTAGAGAAGCTATCTGATTATGCAGTATATGAAAATAGATTCCTATATATGCTATTATTCCAGCTAAGAGAATTTATCGCTATGAGATTAGATAAAATCACAAAGCTAAGAAGAACATATATTTGTGATTTTGAATTTAAAAAGAATTTCGAATCTAAATATCGTAATTATGAAAACTTAAATACCTTCCATGAGGAAAGATATGATAACCCATATCCACTTAATGATGATAGATCACTAGATTTAATTAAGCGTATTGAAGATATTGAGCAAATAGTAGTTAGTATGCTTAATGGTAATCTAATGAGCGAGGTATCTAAGGCTCCTATGGTTAAGCCACCAATCACTAAGACTAACGTTCTTAAGATGAATAATAACTTTAAGAATGCATTAGCTTTATATAATTTCATTTGTGATTATAAGAAGGATGGCTACACTGCTGAGGAGGTAGTAAAGGAATATTCTCCATTCTCTGATGAGATGGCTGATGAGTTTCTAGAAATACCAATGCTTACTGCACATCTAACCTCTAAATTTGGTAATGAAATAACTGAGATGCTAGAAAATAATTACCAGGCCGAGGAGGAAAGATTACGTCAGGAGGAGGCTAAGCGTCTTTTAGAGCAAATCGCAAGATTAAAGAAAAAGATTCAAGAAACTGGTCAAGGCTATGAAGAATATATGCTAGCTCTAGAAAAGAGAAATAGATATCTAGAAAAGACTGGTGAGGAGCTATTAATTGCTAAAAACGAAATATTATCACTTAATAAGGTAATTGAAGAAAAGAATCTTGAGATTGGTGAATTAAATCGTCAAATTAAAGCCTTAAATAAGGTAATTGAGGATAAGGATTTAGAGATTGCAAGATTAAATCAAAAATATATTGATGATATGAACGCTCTAAAGCTTGAGTATGAAAAGGAAATAGAAAATATTAAAGAGGCTCACGCTGAGGAGATAGCACAAATAGAGGATTCTTGTGAAAATAGAATTAATGAGCTAATAGAGGTTCATAATTCTGAAATAGAGGATCTAAAGAATACCTATGAGAAGGAAGTAGAGGAAAGATATCAGGCTGAATTTGATACAAAGATGGCTGAGATAGAGGAATTAAAGAATTCTATTGAGGAGATTAGAAATAGTAAGCTTGAATCTGAACAAAATCTACAAAATGAAATTGATAATCTTATCAATAAGCATAATGAAAATATCAAAGCACTTAATGATAAGATGAATGAAACTATTAATGGCTATAAGGATCAGATAAATAATTTAACTGATTCATCTAATGAGGCTATTAAGAATTTAGAAACTGAGCTTTCAATCCTTAAGGATAAATATAATGTCGCAATGGCACAGGTTCATGCACTTAAATTTGAGCTTGGTAAGGAAAATAATGAGGACTTCACAACAAGAGAGGGCTTCATTGAGCTTGAAAGAGAATTTGAATTCTTCAATAAATTCTTTAAGAAGGAATGGAAGAAAACAAAGAAGGCTATTCGTAAGCAATTATTATGGACAAAGCCTGAAAAGGAAGAGCTTAAGAAGGATAAGAGCTTCAAAAAGGAAAGAGATTTATCTGAATTTGATGAGAATAAGGAAGAGTCTATTTCTAATGAAGAGGTTCTAGATGATACTCCTATAGAGGAGAACAATGAGGAAAACGAAGTAGAAGAAATTAACGAGTAAAGGATGGTGATGTAGCTATGAAATTAAGAAAAAGTATTTTATATCTAATTGCAGTAGTATTGTTTTTAATCATAGCTACATTATTGATTATTAGCTTGGTTAAGGACTTTACAAATAATGAGGGTATTCCGCTTTCAGTTGGTAGTGGCTGGATGAGATATGTAATATTTGGAATATTCGCATTAATGATAGTTTTAGTAATTGTATTAATAATTATTAGATTAAAGCCTGCAAAGGTACTAAATGGTAGAGCTAAGGATGTTGGAATTGATTTCGATGAGTACAATAAGGATGTTATAGCAAAGGTAGTTGATACTCGTGAGGTACAAAGACAATATAGATTAGCATCAGGTGAATCGTTAAATAAGGAAGATAAGCCTAAAGTAGATAATTCATTAAAATATGATATTCAAAAATATAATCATGAGGAATTAAATGAATTTGATAATAATATATTCCAATCTGATGAATCAAGATTCTTTATGCTAACTGAAATTGATAAAAGATATCAGAATTATAAGGAACCAACATACGATAATACAATTACCCTAAAGGAAATATGTGAATCATTTAGAAACTTTTCAGCAAGACAATTAAAGCTATATTACGATATTAGAGATATAAGAAGATTTATAGCAGGCCTTGCCGTAACTAAGCTTTTAATTCTACAAGGTATGTCAGGTACAGGTAAAACATCACTTGCCTATGCGTTTGGTGAATATTTACAAAATAAAACAATAGTAGTACCTATTCAGCCAATGTGGAAGGAAAGAACAGATTTAATTGGTTATTATAATGAATTCACTAAGAAATTTAATGAAACAACGCTTTTATATAAAATGTATGAAGCAAACAATAATAGAAATATTTACGTTACAGTATTAGATGAAATGAATATCGCAAGAGTTGAATATTATTTCGCTGAATTCCTATCACTTTTGGAATTACCTAATCCAGAGGGAAGAAATCTAGATGTAGTATCAGATGTATGGAATACAGATCCTAAGCTTTTACATGATGGTAAGCTAAGACTTCCAATCAATATGTGGTTTATCGGTACAGCAAATAACGATGACTCAACATTTGCGATATCAGATAAGGTATACGATAGAGCCATGGTATTAAATTTGGATAATAAGGCAGATGTATTTGAGGGAGAGGAAACAGAATTTAGAAGAATCTCAATTGATCATCTCGAGGAATTATTCAAGGATGCCCAGCTTGAATATGAGATATCAGAAAGAAATCTAAGAAGAATCAAAATGCTTGATAAATATCTAATTGATACATTCCATATCACATTTGGTAACCGTATCATGAAGCAGATAAAAGCGTATGTTCCTGTAGTAGTAGCCTCAGGTGGTGAGGAGCTAGATGCCTTAGATGATATATTATCAAGAAAGGTATTAAGAAAGCTAGAAAGTAAAAACCCAGTATATGTAAGAAGCCAGGCAGATGCCTTATGTAGCTATATTGAGGATTTATTTGGACAGGATAAGATGCC
>JAEELU010000006.1 GCA_016282815.1 Acholeplasmatales bacterium | reverse complement strand
TGGTCCAGTTAGAAAGGATAACCAAATCGAAGTATCTTTCACTGATGCAAGAGCTTTAGGTCTTGTTCCACCAGTAAGAGAGTCAGGCGATGTTAAGGGTTCTTGTCCTTGTAAGCTTGTTGGTCCATGTGGAGAAGTTGAATGTGCTGAGGGTGTTATCGTAGCTAAGCGTCATATCCATATGACTCCAGAAGATGCTAAGAACTTCGGTGTTGAAAATGGTCAAATCGTTAACGTTCAAGTTGTTAATGAGACTGGTAGAAAGGTAATATTCCAAGATACAGTTATCCGTGTATCTACAAATTATGCTTTAGCTATGCACATTGATACTGATGAAGCTAACGCAGGTGCTTTATTCGGTAGCGTTACTGGTACTTTAGTAAAGTAATTATTTTATAAATACAAAATGAAAACGAGTTAGATTTTATCTAACCCGTTTTTTTTTATTTATCATACTCACCATATTCACAGCCTACATTAAATACAGATAGGTCATGAATTAGCTTCTTCTTTTTCTTATCATAAATCTTCACAGTTCCAACGCCATTTCCACCATTCCATAATTTATTATGACGTTTATATCCATCTGGAGATTCATAATTAATTAATAGCATATCAGATTTTTTACATTTAATTTCTACTTCTACTAAATTCTTCTTATTCTTTTGTGTGACGTTCCAAATTATATAATCTCCTGATTCATCATGAGAAAACTTAGTTTTTGTTCCAGTCCAAAATTTAGAAAAATTAAATTCATATTCCTTACCTTCTATATAGAATGCTGATAATAGCTTTCTATTTAAAGCAACAAAATACACCTTTGGTCTTCCACCACCTATATCAAATACACTATTATGTAATTGCTTAGATGTAGTATTATCAATTATATTATTACTTGATAGCCAAACCCATGGAGACGTAAAATTAGAGCCCCAGTTTTTATCTGAATATCCATAGCAAGTATCCTTTGATACGATATATTTAGTACCATTAAGTGTTATTTCACCCTCAAAATATGACTTCATACCCTCAGCGTGCCAAAACATTTCAAATGCCTTCATTTTTCTAAATAGCCCTGAAGCACCATAGCCTACATTAAAGGCAATATTCTTTTCAATTTTCAAATCCCAGCTAATACTTCCATAATCGGACATATATTCTGGATGTAATTTAGCTTCCTCCTCTGTTACATTTACAGAGCCCTTAGTTTTAGTATCATCTAAATAACAATCATCTGCCTCAACACTAAATGGAGCCTTACCGTGAATCTTTACATTCTTTAATGAGAAAAATCTATGTAGCTGCATATGAAGTTCTCCCCAGCAGCCTACATTAACCATCAAATATGATGGTTTATTTTTTTCCATTGTCTGTCCAAATGTTGGTTCATCCTTTGCAAGCTTTGGATTACATGCAAAAAATTCAATATAAAATGGCTTCTCCTCCTTAGTTTCAGAGTTTATTGCGGAAAATGAATGCCACCACCAATCATAGCCCTTTTTCTTGAACTTACCTGTAAGCATATATTCATTTCTTTTTAAATCATGCTTATTAAACACCTATAACACTCCCCTATAAATTAACAACCGCTATTATAAATATCCTCTATCGCATTAATTATTTCATCATCCTGCTCGATGAAATATTCTTCTCCCTCTTCAGTCTCCTCAACTCTAAATACGATAGCCTGATCAGCATCTAAATCATCAAATTTATCTACTGGCCTTAAAACTAAATATTTATATCCATCATATTCAAGCTCAGCATCTACATAAAAGCTAAGCTTTTCTCCCTTTTCACCATTTAATGTAATGATATTCTCAACCTTTTTCATAAAATCACTTCTTTCTTACAAATATATTTTATCATAAAACTAGAATTTTATTTCATTAAGCTTAATCTCTATAATCCTTTTATCATATGGATTTTCAAATTTAATATAATAGCTTAATAAATGAAGCTTATCAATACTATTTTCATCACCATACATAGTATCACCAATTATTGGATGTCCTATATATGCAGAATGTATTCTTATTTGATGAGTTCTACCAGTTTCAAGTAAAAACTCTACTAATGTATTATCTCCAATTGTGTCTAGCACCCTATAATGAGTAATAGCTATCTGCCCATCACCCGCAATAATTCTTTTATTCTGATTTTCTACCTTTTTTATTTTTGCAGAAATAGTTCCTTCCTTTTCCTTAAAAATACCACTACATAAGGCAACATATCTTCTTTCCATATGCTCATGAACAGGGGACATCAAGCTTGCAGAATATGGATTTTTAGCAATTAATACTAATCCCTTAGTATCCTTATCTAGTCTATTTAATATTGATATATCAGTAGATTCATTTTTGTTTTTTAAATAATAGATCGCCTCTTGATATAAGGAATATGGATTACCCTTAGTTGGGATAGATAGTAAATTATCTCTTTTATAAACAATTAAATAATTATCATCCTCATAATAGATATCAAGCTTTGAATCATATAAGTCCCAATCTACATCTCTATTCTTATCAAATTCAAAGGTAATTATATCTCCCTTATTAATTTCCTTATAGGGTAATGTCTCTATTTTATTAACAAAAAAAACAGTATTTTTACTTCTAATACTTCTATATAATCTTCTTGAAATATGTAGTTTTAGCTCATCAGATAATCTAATATTATCATTCTCACAAACAAATTCAAATCTCATAGTTTTATTATATCACAAAAGTAAAATCTTCTTTATATTATTAGCTTTTTGTGTTAAAATATTTTTATGAAATAAACGATTTTAGGAGGTAATAATATGGCAGATATTATCAACGAGGCCCAAAGATGTCTTAAGTGTAAAAAGCCTATGTGTAAGGAAGGATGTCCTGTTAAAACTGAAATACCACAAATCATGGAAATGTTTTTAGCTGGTAAGATGGATGAGGCTGGAGAAATCCTATTTGAGAACAATCCACTTTCTGCACTATGCTCATTAATTTGTCCACATGAGAAAAATTGTATGGGTCATTGTGTTTTAAATAGAAAGGGTACTCCTATTAAATTTTATGAGGTTGAGCAATATGTTTCAGGCTTCTATCTTGATAAGGCAAGATTATCTAAGCCAAAGCAAAATGGATTTAGACTTGCAATAATTGGTGCTGGTCCTGCCGGATTAACACTTGCGATAATTATGGCTAAAAAGGGCTATGATGTAACAATCATAGATTCAAAGGATAAAATCGGTGGAGTATTAAGATATGGTATTCCCGAATTCAGATTACCTAAATCATTACTTGATAAGCTATTAAAGAGATTATATGAGCTAGGTATTAAATTTAGACCTAATACATTAATCGGTCCTACTATCACAATCGATGATATGTTCTCTGATGGCTATGATGCAATTTTCATCGGTACTGGTGTATGGAATCCTAATAGATTAAGAATACCTGGAGAAAGCCTAGGTAATGTACATTTCGCAATAGATTATCTAAAGAACCCAGATTCATATGATAATTTAGGTGATCATGTAGTTATCATCGGTGCTGGTAATGTTGCTATGGATGCAGCAAGAACAATCCTTCGTAAAACTATCGCTAGAGTAGATGTTATCTTCTTCCGTGGTAGAGAGGAGGTTACAGCTCTTAAGGAGGAGCTTGAGCTTGCTGAGGTCGATGGTGTTCATATGAATTATTATCTAAATACTATCAAGATTGAGGATGATGGTATTATTGTAGAAAAGGTAATTAAGAAGGAAAATGAGGATGGTACAGTTGAATATACTAATGATTCAGCTAATCCATTTAAGATTAATGCTTCCTCTGTTATCATAGCTATAGGTCAAGGTCCTCTAGCAAACATCGTTAAGAACTCTAAGCAAATTGATACTAACAAGAAGGGCTTAATCGAAGCTAACGCTAAGGGTCAGACAACTCGTGAGGGTGTATTTGCTGCAGGAGATGTAGTATCAGGAGCTAAAACAGTTGTTGATGCTGTTGCTGCAACAAAGCTTGTTGCTGAGGAAATTGATAACTACGTTAGACAAAAGCATAATATGTAAAAAATAAGGGGCTGTTAAGAAATTGTTAGTTTCTTAACAGCCCCATTTTTGCTCAAATTGATTCTTTTCTGCATTATAAATATATCCAATAGAATTTAATTTATTAATAACCTCATCCTTATCATAATCTAAATCATCACATAATGAATCTAGGCTATCATAAAAATCTCTAAGCTTAGTATTTATAACACTTAATAATATATTTGGATCACTAATCATTATTCTCTACTACCTCTACATCCTCTTTTTTTCTAAATACAAAGAATTTTCTTGCAAGATAATTCCATATAAGTGTAATGATTGTCATTAATACCTTAAAGAATAGCTTCCAAAAATCAAATGTAACATTAAATATTGTTAAATTAAATGTATCAAATGTAGGCTTTGCTAAAAACATTCCTAGCTCAGTTAATCCTAATCCTATTAAGCTTACTATTGTAAATTTTAGGAATACAATCTTATTCTTCTGATCTTCCTTTGTTACACTCTTAAATACAAATCTTTGTAGGAACCAGTTAACAAAGAATCCTGATAAAAATCCTAATGCTGTAGAGAAAAATAGATTTAGATTGCTATCAATATTCTTAAATATTAGCTTATTACATAAATAGAATACTACGTAATCTACTAATGTTGAAATACCACCAACAATTAGAAATCTAAATATCTCTAATAATAATTCCTTTTTCTTTCCTTTTTCTTCCATCTTGTACTACTTCTTTATTTTTAATTCTTCATATTCAGCCTTCTGCTCATCAGTTGGCTTAATTCTTCTAGATAATCCATCCTCATAAACATATAAGAATAGCTGCTTATCCTCGAATACACTTGATATATCAAATAGTAAATCAAAGGCATCCTTCTTATCTAGAATTGAATATGAATAATAAAATCCTATTCCTTTTCTTAAATAATTTGCTAAATAAGCCATAATAACCATATTAAGGCTTAAATACTCTAAATATAATTGATTAGTATTATTCTTTTTAAATTCTCTATAGAATTGTAAATAATTATCTCCAGCCTTATCCCATAGCCTTAATAGCTTATCAATCTTTTTCATTTCTAGTGAATAAATATATACTGGCCATAATAAAAATCTTTTATTTATAATTGATAAATCAATTATATCCTTTAAAAATCTATCAGTGAACATATTGTCATAATTAACAAAATATCTTTTCATTATTCCCTGATATAATGTAACCTCATCGATGTTAACATCTCTAAATGGATTAGTTGTTATAAATATTTTACCTAGCTTTGCTTGCTCTAAAAGCATAAATAAACGATATAATAAATCAGTAGCTAGATTAAAGTTTTCATCATCCTCCTTAATAGATGATAAAACCTTAATATATCTTATAACTATGCTTTTCCATTTTAGCTTATATTCCTTTTTGTTATATAAGCCCTCCTTAGCATCCATAAGGAATTTATTCACATTACTTAAATAATTACTATAATCCAATTTAATCACCACACTATTTTATTATACCACAAATGTCCTTTATTACCTCTCCTGCAATTACAAGACCTGCAACAGATGGTACAAAGCTTACACTTCCTGGTATTTTTTTATTTATTCCCTCATCATTTTCAATATCAGTCTTAAATGGTACCTCTGTTGAATAGCATACCTTTAGCTTTTTGATATTTCTTTTTCTTAGCTCATATCTAATAGTACGAGCTAAAGGACATGTAGAGGTTTTATTTATATCTGCTATTTTAATATCTAGTGGATTTATTTTATTCCCCATACCCATGCATGAAATAATAGGTATGTTATATTTATAGCATTCCTCAATTATTGATATTTTAGCTGTTACAGTATCAATACAATCTATAACATAATCATAATTACTTAAATTAATAAGATCTTTGTTTTCTGGTAGATAGAACATATTATATTTTGTTACCTTACAGCTATTATTAATATCTAATATTCTTTCCTCTATTACATCTACCTTTGGTCTATCAACTGTAGAATGTAATGCGATTATTTGTCTATTAATATTTGTGATATTTACAGTATCCTTATCAACAACTGCTATATTTTCTACACCAGATCTTACTAATCCTTCTACAACATAGCCACCTACTCCACCAACACCAAATACTATTATTTTGGCATTTTTTAGCTTTTCTAGGTTATCGTAGCCAAGTATAGCCTCTGTGCGTTGAAATTCGTAAATAGCCATATTTTCACCTGCCCAAATAAGAAGAAAAAAGTGGTATAAACCACTTAATTAATCTATTGAAATAATTTCGATTTCTACGTCCTTACCAGCCTCAGTAGTCATATATACTGTATCACCCTTCTTGTGACCAAGTACTGCCTTAGCAAGTGGTGATTCTGATGAAATCTTCTTTTCGAAAGGATTTGATTCACTACCAGAAATATTAAATTCCTCAACTCTATTAAGCTTTACATACTTAACAACGATATGAACAGTCTTAACGATTTTAGCATGCTTTAAAATCTCTTCAATCTCAATGATTCTAGCTTCGTTTTGACCTTGCTTTTCTCTAGCTGATGAATAATCAGCATTTTCTGATAGGTCTCCTTGCTCTCTGGCTTCCTTAATTGCCTCACCAATTTCAGTTCTTAAGGTAACCTTTCTATATTCTAGCTCTTCCTCAAGCTCTTTTTTATACTTTTCAGTTATTTCAGTTTGCTTATTATTAACCATTTTTGTTCCCTCCGGTAATTACTCATTTATTATACTTAAAACTATATAAAAAATCAAGAAACTAATTAGCCTCATTTTCGATATGCTTATATTTTTTTATGTAATAATATATTTCAAGTCCAAATATACATGCAAATATTAATATTTGAGGTATTGAAAATACATATAGTGCCTGATATCCATTATCTGGATAATTAGCAAATGTAATTAAGTAAGATATTAATATAGCTATAGGTACTAAGCATCCAAATACTGTTATTTGATGAATAATCTTCATTTCATAAAATAAATTACATGCTAAAAGTAATATAATACCTGATACTAATACATACCATAAAGCATTAGCTAATGTTTT
The DNA here is from genome assembly GCA_016282815.1 of Acholeplasmatales bacterium. Lineage (GTDB taxonomy): Bacteria > Bacillota_I > Bacilli_A > Acholeplasmatales > Anaeroplasmataceae > Anaeroplasma. Next base: position 8,439 of record JAEELU010000006.1, on the reverse strand, counting down.
TTGATTAATATAGATTACTCCAATAGTAATTGATATTATCAATGATATAATTGCAAATATTAAATTTATAATTAATACTAATTTATTCTTCATAATACCTCTAGTATTTATCATTATATTTTATTGATCTAAGCTCCTTTTGGATTCTTTTATAATTTGGGAATACATCCTCAAGTAGCTTATAGAATTTATCCTGGTGATTTTGATAATAAAAATGAGCTAGCTCATGATATATAACACTTAATATATATTTCATTTCATATTTAGCAAGCTTAGTATTTAATATTACTAAGCCTTTTTTATTAAAGCATTCACCATAATATGAATTTACTCTTTTATATTCAAAATCAATATTAAAATGAATATTCATTTTAATTTTAATTTCTTCAATGTTTTTATTTACTATATCGATAAGAATACCTTTATAATATTCATTTACAAGCCTAAATATATATTTATCATCATTCCTTTTGGTATATATTCTTACTTCCTTTAGGTAATCATCAAAATAAAGGCTATTAAAATCAGATTGAACTATACGATATTTATATTTATTACCAAGTAAATGTAAAGTATCCTCCTCTTGATGATCTGTACATATTCTTCTTGCTATAAATCTTTTATGCCTTGAGAGGAAATTATATATATCATCATCCTTTAAAGGATATGGTGAATATATTTCTATTTTTGAATCACTAACTACTCTTAGGGCAATACTATTTCTTCTTCTGATAACATTAATAACCTCTACACCCTTACCATTTAGCGTATATAGCATGTTAATCACCTAGTCTTAATAAATCATAAGGCTTTAATTTCTTTTCACACTTAAATTTAATTATTTGAAGTGGATGTCTAGCAACATCAAGTAAATTATCTTCCTCATCGTAGATTTGATCAATATTGATATAGAATGTTTCAGTTGGAGTAAATATTTCTATTTTTGAATTAGGCTTGAAATAGTTTCTTTGCTCGACTGTAGCCATTTGTGTTTTTTCGTCATAATCCTTAACGATACCTATGAATTCCTTTGTTGGGACTGATTTATTTAGATCATATAGCATTTCATTAACTGTTAAGCCGAATAGGAATCCAGTTGATGCTAAACGATTCTCACCCTTTTTAATCATATTCTCATATAGCTCAAATGATTCAATTTTATGAGTTTTTTGGTATTCATCAATTAGCTTTCTATAGGTATTTACTACAGTAGCTATATAATTGATGCTTTTCATTCTACCTTCTATTTTAAATGAATTAACACCAATATCCATTAATCTTGGAATAGCTCTTATAGCACATAAATCCTTACTGCTCATTGCAAAATAATCACCCTCAGGATTTAATACCTTACCATCCTCAATTAAATCATAGCACCATCTACAGCTATGTGCACATCCTCCACGGTTAGCATCTCTATTTGTCATATTATTTGATAGCATACATCTACCACTATATGATACGCACATACCACCATGAATAAAGGCTTATAGATCAATTTTAGTATTTTTTCTTATTTCATCTATTTCATCAAGTGATAGCTCTCTTGATAATACACATCTATCCATTCCAATTGAGTCAAATAAATTAACTGCCTCTTGGTTTGTTGTAGAGGCTTGAGTTGAAACATGGGCCTCCATTTTTGTATATTTCTTTACCATTCTTAGGATATATAGGCTTGAGGCGATAATACAGTCTACACCACAATCCTCTAGTGCCTTAAGATATTCAATTACATCATCAACATCCAAATTGTGCATTACAATATTACATGTTACATGGATTTTTGCGTTATGCTTATGAGCAAATTCACAGCCTTCCTTAATATCAGATAGTGTAAAATTAGATGCTCTACTTCTTAGTGAGAATTTTAATCCACCGATAAATACAGCATCAGCTCCATACATAATCGCAACCTTTAGCTTTTCTAAATCTCCAGCAGGAGCTAATAATTCATATTTCATTAGAACTCCTCCTTTTGATATACTGAATCCTGATAAATAAAGCCATCCTCAATATTAATATCAAGCTCATTAAGCTTTATTTTAGCAAGACTCAAATCCATTTTATTATTAAGATAATCATAGAATATGGCGTTAACATTTTTAAATTTATTAATATCCATATCAAATGATTCTATATACGCATATTTAATATTTAATTCATCGATATATGGTAATAATGAGATATTATAAGACCTATATATCAACGTATCCTCATCATTTTCAATTATTGGTAAATAATCAGTACGTGTAGCTTCCTTTAGATAAACATTATTCTTTGGATAGATAGTATTATTCTTTTCACCATATAATGTGATAAGCTTTCTTCTAGAATAGAACATTAATCTCTTACCAAAGATTTGATAGAAAATATTATTATTTACCTCAGCTATTTTATTTAAATCATTTAATGTTATTTCATTTGATACACCAATTGAATTAACACCGAAGGAATAATATTCATTCATATCTAAATAATTAGTAATCATTGTTTCAGGATTATAGATTACTCTAGATATAATACCTTCCTTGATAAATAAATTTAAAGCACCTAAATCGGCAATATAAAATAGGATATCATTATTATCCTTGTATTTAGAGATAATATTCCTTACACCCTCTAAATCAGCTGGATGAAATATCCTATTTAAAGATAAAATAGGCTTTATCATATTTTTAAAACAATAATCTAAAGCCTCATCGATATTTATATCCTTATAATTTATTGAATAATGAGGAATATGAATTAGTGCATAATCTAATTTATCCCCTAATAATTCTAATTCATTTTGGGTATAAATACTTGTCACTAGCTTCATATTCTCACCTCCCTAATAGCGGAAACCGCCTTTTCCTTTACCTTTGCCCTTTTTAACCTTAGGCTGACCAAAGCCAGAATAATTACCAGTTTGAACCTGAGCGCCCATTCTCTTTTGTTCCTCTGGTGTCATATTCTTCATTTGCTTCATAGTCTTTTTCATTTGCTCAAGAGTTGAACGTAATTTATTAACCTCTTGAATAGATCTACCAGAACCCTTAGAAATTCTATCTCTACGCTTGAAATCTCTATCGATTAGCTCTGGATGCTTACGCTCCTCCTCAGTCATTGAATAAATGATAGCCTCAATTTTATCTAGAGCCTTATCATCTACATTATTGATGGCATTCTTCATCTTACCCATACCAGGTAGGAAGCCTAGTATTTTAGAGATAGAGCCCATTCTCTTTATCATCTTAAACTGCTTTAATAAATCATTATAGTTATAGCTTGATGACATCATCTTTTCAGCCATTGACTTCATTTCATCCTCGTCAATGTTTTCAGTAACTGTATCAATTAATGATAATACATCACCCATACCTAATATTCTATCAGCTAATCTATCTGGATAGAATATTTCCATTGCGTCAAGCTTTTCACCATTTGACATAATCTTGATTGGTATTCCTGTCATTTCCTTAATAGAAAGGGCAGCACCACCTCTTGTGTCACCATCAAGCTTTGTTAAAATAATACCTGTTATATCTAGCTGATTATGGAAAGATAATGCAACATTTACTGCATCCTGACCTGCCATCGCATCTACTGTTAATAATATTTCATCAGGATGAGCAATATCCTTAACGTTCTTTAATTCCTGCATTAGCTCCTCATCAATTTGAAGTCTACCTGCAGTATCGATAATTACGAAGTTTGCGCCTTCCTCTTTAGCCTTCTTTAAGCCTTCCTCAACGATTTTTTCAGCCTTAACATTAGTTCCCATTTCAAATACAGGTACATCGATTGATCTACCTAATGTAACTAGCTGATCAACTGCGGCTGGACGATAAATATCGGCTGCGATTAAAAATGGCTTTTTCTTTAGCTTCTTTCTATAGAATAGTGCCATCTTACCAACAGCTGTAGTTTTACCTGCACCCTGAAGACCTACAGCCATAACTACTGTCATACCGCTAGATTTGAAATTAAGCTCAACAACCTCATCACCAAGTGTCTTCTTTAATTCCTCTCTAACAACCTTAACTACCTGCTGTCCTGGATTTAAGCCCTTAAGAATCTTTTCTCCTAGAGCTTGTTCCTTAACATTAGCTAAGAATTTCTTAACAACCTTATAGTTAACATCGGCCTCAAGTAGAGATAATCTTACCTCTCTTAGCATTTCCTCTATATCATTTTCATTAAGCTTGCCCTTACCAGTAAGTCTTCTAAGACCCATTTGTAGTCTAGAGCTTAAATTATCAAATGCCATATAATCTACTCCTTTAGGATATTAATAACCATATCCTTTATTTCATCATCTATTTCTAAATTATTAATGCTATCCATCTTTTCCTTAAGCTTTAAGCATTCCTCATATTCGTTAAGTGAATTAACTACTCTTTTTAGCTGATCATGAACTGCATTACGGCTAATGCTATATCCTTCTGCAATTTCTGATATAGATAAATCACTATAGTAATAATCCTCAAAATATGCTCTTTGCTTATCAGTTAAAAGGTTAGAATAAATATCATATAATTCTATTATTCTGTTTCTTTCCTTAGTTTCCATATTATTCCTCAAAGAAATCAGCAAATAATCCATATAGGTATTGCTCGATATCGAATACCTCTAAATCATCAATACCCTCACCTAAGCCAACATATTTAATAGGTATACCCATCTCATGTCTAATTGCCAAAACGATACCACCCTTAGATGTACCATCAAGCTTTGTTAGGATAATACCTGTAACATCAGTAGCCTCCTTAAATGCCTTTGCCTGGCTCATACCATTTTGACCAGTTGTAGCATCTATAACTAATAATGTTTCATGTGGTGCATCAGGTACCTCCTTCTTAAGTACTCTATGCATCTTAGAAAGCTCATTCATTAGATTAACCTTATTTTGTAATCTACCAGCAGTATCACAAAGTAGGATATCATAGTTTTCCTTCTTTGCCTTAACTATCGCATCAAACATTACTGATGATGGGTCAGATCCATCAGGCTTTGTTACAATATCAACACCAATTCTTTTTGCCCATACATCAAGCTGTGCTATAGCACCTGCTCTAAATGTATCTCCTGCAGCAAGTAAAACCTTCTTGCCTTCCTTTTTATATTGATTTGCAATCTTAGCGATTGATGTTGTTTTACCAACACCATTAACACCAACAAATAATATGACAGATAAGCCATTTTTATTTAAATTAAGGTTTGCATTAACAACCTCTCCATTTAAATAAATTTCAAACATTCTATCGATAATCATTTCCTGAAGCTCGATAGGCTTAGTGATATTTTTGTTTTTTACCTCATCCTTTAAGCCATCGATAAAATCGATAACTGTATCAACACCGATATCAGCCATAATGAAGATTTCTTCAAGTCTATCGAATAAATCATCATTGATATTATCGCTTTTTTCAAGTATTTCCTTTATAGTAGATAAAGCTCCCTCTCTTGTCTTATGAAGGCCTAGCTTATATTTTTCTTTTTTCTTTTTATCCTTTTTCTTAAATAAATCAAAAAATCCCAATTTTATCACTCCAAAATCAAAAAGAATTTCAAAAAAATTATATCATATACTGACCCTAATAACAAGAAAAAGCAGCATATAGCTGCCTATTCAGTCTTGTTTTTTAGATTTTCATATTCATCAAGTGTAACTACATTTTTACAACGTGGATAATTACTACAGCCGTAGAATACATTACCAGCATTTTTACCCCTAGATGCTTTTCTTTCAACTAGGTTTCCTTTGCCACATTTTGGACAAACTACTACAAATTCATCCTTCTTTTCCTGGCATTTATTATTACACTCAAGCATACCCTCATTATTGATAACCATCATAGATCCACAGCTTGGACATGTATCATGTGTTGGCTTACCATTAAGAATTGTTCTACACTTTGGATAATTACTACAAGCATAGAATGTTTTACCTACACTTTTACCCTTTCTAGCTATTTTAGCCTCAATATGGCCTTTTTTACATGTAGGACAGATAAATACCTCATTAAGTCCCTCACTGCACTTTTTAGAGCAATATAGATTACCCTTTTGATCTAATAGCATCATTGAACCACAGTTTGGACACAATTCTGTAGTTGGCTCATCACTATAGGTAGTTTTACACTTTGGATAATTACCACAGGCATAGAATACCTTACCCTTATTCTTTCCTGTTTTAGCTATCTTTCTAATGATATTACTGCTTCCACAAACTGGGCATAGGATATGTGTATCCTGATCATCAGATTCATCCTTCTTGATATAGTTACAATATGGGTAGCTACTACAAGATGTAAATTCACCATATCTACCTAATCTTACTGCAAGTGGCTTACCACATTGTGGACAAAGCTCATCTAAATAGATTGGGTACTTCTTTTCCATATGGTCTCTTGCATTTTCAAATAAAGGTATAAATGAATTATAGAACTCATTCATTTCCTTTAGCTTATCCTTTTCACCCTTGGCAATCTTATCAAGGTCAGCCTCCATATTAGCTGTATATTTTACATTGATAATGCTATTGAAGTATTCAAGTAGCTTATCAGTAGTTAATATACCCTGCTCAGTTGGCTTTAATACCTTCTTGATTACAGTAACATAATCTCTATCCTTTAATGTTTGAATAGTGATTGCGTATGTTGATGGTCTACCGATACCTAAATCCTCCATCTCCTTAATTAAAGAAGCTTCAGTATAACGGCTCTTAGGCTCAGTTTCCTTATCTAATATTTCAATACTATCAGCCTTAAATGTATCACCTACATTTAAATCAGGAAGATGCTCATCATCATCCTCTCTAGCATTAATCTTTAAATAACCATCAAATGTTAGTACAGAGCCCTGCATATACCATGTAGAATCTGTATTATCTAATGAAATCTTAGTTGATTCATATTCACTTGCTGTCATTAAAGATGATAATGTTCTATTATAAATCAGCTTATAAAGCTTATATTCATCATTAGTTAAATAATTTTTTAAGGAATCAGGATCTCTTAAAATAGATGTTGGTCTAATACCCTCATGTGCATCCTGCATATTCTTTTGAGTTCTAGATTTTAATGAACCAACATAGCTCTTACCAAATTTCTGTAGGATATAATCCTTTGTTTCGTTAACAAAGCTATCTGCAAGTCTTGTAGAGTCAGTTCTCATATATGTAATTAAACCGACTGTTTCATTACCAATATTTTTACCTTCATATAGTGTTTGAGCTATACTCATGGTTCTTGTTGGTGTAAAGTTTAGCTTGTTAGATGCATCCTGCTGAAGTGTAGATGTTGTATATGTAGGCTGAGATTGTCTTTTAACCTTTTTCTTTTCTACATTAGTAACCTTGAAATCAACTAATGAATCTCTTAAAGTCTCAAGCTCCTTTCTATTAGTGATTCTATTCTTAGAATCGATAATTCTCTCATTAATAGAATTAAGCTTAATTTTTTGATTTTTATATGTACCCTCCATCTCATAATACTTTGTAGGTACAAATGCTAAAATTTCCTTCTCTAAATTAACGATAAGCATTAAAGCAACTGATTGAACTCTACCAGCACTCTTAGAATTAATCTTTCTTTGTAAAAGCTTAGAAAGCTTAAATCCTAGGATTCTATCAATCATTCTTCTTGTTTCCTGTGAATCGACCATTTTTAGATCAATTGGCTTTGGATTTTTTAATGCCTCATTAACTGCATTCTTAGTAATTTCATGGAATTCTATTCTATTTGCTTTATTGAAATCTAAATTTAATTCTCTTGCTAAATGATAAGCAATAGCCTCTCCCTCTCTATCGGGGTCGGTTGCAAGTAATACTTCCTTACCAGCACATTCCTTTTTTAAATGCTCAACTAATGCCTTCTTATCATTATTTATAATATATCTTGGAGCAAAATTATCATCAATATCTATTCCTAAACCATCTTTTCCAGAAATAGATAAATCACAAATATGACCCTTACTTGATAAAACTGTATATCCCCTACCAAGATATGTCGCAATTGTTTTTGATTTACTTGGAGACTCAACAATAATAACTTTACCCATTCTTATCCCTCAATTCGCAAATAATAATATAGCAAAAAAATTTGCTTGTCAACAGCATTTTTGTGCACATTTTTTCTATTATATAATATATAATAAGGATAGAAAAATTTTTTTGAGAAACTTTTTGGTTCAATTTGAAACAATAATAATAGATTAAGAACATAATAAAAACTGCCTAGAATTTTAAATCTAAGACAGTTCTCATCACTACTTATTTAACACTTTATTAACATAACTAATATCTAAACTAAGGAGCTTCAATATCAAAGTTGATATCCTGTGATACTACCTTTATATCATACATAACTGTTTTAAAGGTAATTTCATCTCTTTCTTCAATATTACCAAATAAGATATCCTTTTCAGTTAGATTCAAGTGGCATATACCATTGA
>JAEELU010000064.1 GCA_016282815.1 Acholeplasmatales bacterium | reverse complement strand
CATCTGATACATCTGTATCAATTGATACCTCGTCACCATCTTCAAGTGTTGGCTTATTTGGAACAGTTGGAGCTGGCTCATCTTCAGGATCAAGAGGTACATATTCACCTGGTAAATATCCATGAACCTTAATTGGTTTTGTTGTAGTTGTAGGAACCTCTTCGTCTTGACCATAATCTGTTCCATCTGGCTTCTTAGTTTGTGTAACAACACCAATTATTGTATGACCTGTATCCTGTGGTTCAGTAATTGTATAAGTATTACCTGTACCAATTGAATTTGCTTGATCATCAGGCTGTCCATCATTATTATCATCATAATACCATTTTACTTCAACTGGAGTAAACTTTGTTTCTACTTCAATTGTATCACCATTTCCAGGTCTTTCCTTATCATTAGTAGTCTTTACACCAATTTCCTCATCTGGATTAACAGGCTTATAAATCTGTACTGTTAATGTTGTAGCCTGAGGTTTTTGTCCTTCAGGATAATCATTGCCATCCTTATCCTTTTCTTGAGTGATTACTGCAACAATCTTATGTCCTGTATCATCTTGACCTGTTGTTGTGTCAGGTGCTTTTACTGTATAAGTCTTACCTTCACCAATTGGTTGACCAGTTGGATTACCATCCTCGTCTGCATAATACCACTTAACTGTGATATCATCAGCATCACAATCAACCTCTAGTGTACCCTTATCAAATGCTGGATCAGTACTTATAACACCAGGATGAGAATTCTCATCAAGAGGTGTATACGAACCATTTACTCTAGCAGGAAGAGATGTAACAGTTGGCTTTTCACCATCCTCATAATCAGTTCCATCTTGCTTCTTTTCTTGAGTTACTACGGCGATAATCTTATGACCTGTATCCTTTGGTTCAGAAATAGTATACTTTTTATCTGTTCCAATTGGAGTATCTGGATCATCTGGATTTCCATCTCCATTATCGTCATAATACCACTTAATTGTGATATCAGTAGCTTCAGTATCAATTTCTAGCTCATCGCCATCTTCAGCCTTCTTCTTATCATCTGGTATAATAATATTTATTGTATCATCAGGATCTAATGGTTTATATGAATCATTAAAGAACACTTCAAATACATATGGATCAGTAGCAACACCAGTTCCAGATATACACTTAATACCGATAATATCATCTAATGTATGCTTTGTATCCTTTGGAAGTGATAATGTAAGATTATTATCTGATGCATCCTTAAATAAATCCTTGAAGTCATATCCATTATCAGAGCCATCTGGCTTACTAACCTTATATTGTCCTGGAACGATTTCTTCATTAATTCCATTTACATAAATAGGTGTTTCAATATCAAAGAATTCATTAAAGTAATATACTCTTCCTTGCTCAATTGGCTTTTCTTTACCAGTAACCTTGATTGGATCTGTTGTCACTTCGATAGGATTATCAAGCGGATTACCATTTTTATCCTTATCTTGCTTAATTACACCGATAATTGTATGTCCTGTATCATCATGATTAGGATTATTCTTATCAGGGCACATAACAGTATATGTTGGACCTATAGCAATTGGATGTTCTGGATCATCAGGATCTCCATCATTATCATCATCATAATACCATTCAATTGTTACTGGATTTGAATTAGTATAAATACTAATCTCATCACCATCCTTAGCTCTTGGTGGAGTATTAGGTGTATCTATATCTATATCCTCATTTGAATCTAATGCAATATAAGATGTATTGTAAACAACCTCAAATACATATGGATCACCAGCCACACCAGTACCAGAACCTAATCTAATACCTATTACCTTATTACCAGGAGCCATATATTCATCTCCATTAATTGGAAGGTCTAGACCTGCTGAAGCTCCTGTGTAAATCTTAAACATATTACCAAATGCTATTTGAGTTAATGTATTATTAGCTCCAGCAACATGAGCAACCTTGTATAATCCTGCTAAAACCTTTATATCAGGAAAATCACCAACATTACCTAATTTCATATTAGTATCAGCTTCAACGTCAATATATTCACCAATTAAATATACTGTACCAATTGCTAATTTCTTTGTTTTAGGGAATACATTTGTTACCCCAACGGTCTTTGATATTATAGTTAAAGGCTTTGGTAATTCACAGCCATTTTCATCATACTTTTGAGTAACAACAGCAACAAGTGTTTTACCTTGATCATTATGAGTATCATCCTTTAAGTCAACAAATCTTACAGTATATCCTACCCCTGTACCAACTGGAGTAGTTGAATCTGGTTTACCATCACCATTTTCATCATAGAACCACTCAATTGTAATATCAGTACCAGTAATATCAACTGTTAATATATCTCCATCATCAGCAACTTCTTTTCCACCAGGTATAATTATTTCTGGTTTAGTAGTTGTATCTAGCTCCTCAAATTCAGTTAATATTGCAACTATATATGGATCAGCTTGTGTTCCTGAACCACCTTTAATATAGAAGCTTGTTGGAGCTTCAGCAAATTCTTTACTCTTTATAAAAATATTATTGTAGTTTTGATTTGAATCAACGAAAGAAAATCCATAAGACTCTGTATTATAGAAATAATCAGAACCGAAGAATGTATAATCACCCTGAATATTTATTATGTTGTCATACTGCGATCCTTTAAACCATGTTTCATTTTCAAAGTTATATGGTTTATCATTCTCGTATATTACTCTTCCTTTTGGTCTAACAATTGAATAGTATCCATTTTCATCTGGATAACCATTCTCATTGATATTCACTGCTTCATATCCTTTAGCAATAGTGTAAATATCTTTATTGTGCTCAAATTCAGAAGCACTTAAATTCATACGTACACCAAATAGCTTAAACTTTCCTGAATTATAAGATATACCATCTGCAACACCACCAGTTTCTGGCTTGCTATTTGTAATTGTCAATGTAGTATTATCGCTAACTTTTATTGCAACATAATTACCATATAACTTATTACCATTTAAGTCTAATATAATATCACGTTCAATAGTAACATAGAAATTGCTTAATTCTGAAGTATCATAATCTGCTAATAAAGTTATAACTTCATTTTCTTGACATGCTTCATAAGCAACCTTTATGTCAGAATACTTCTTATCTCCAACTTGGAAATAATATACTAATTCACCCTTAACCTTTATAGGTTGAGAATATATAGTTGGTTCTTCGCCCTCAGGATAATCAGTTCCATCATCTTTCTTATTTTGCTTAATTACAGCAACAATAGTATGGCCCTTATCCTTAGGAGTTTCAACTTTATATTTTTCACCTATTCCAATTGGATCTTTCGGATCATCTGGATTTCCATCACCATTATCGTCATAGAACCATTCAATATCTATAGGTTTAGCATTAGTATCAACTGTAATTTCATCACCATTTTCTGCTTCTTCTTTATCTTCTGGAACCTTGATTACTGGTTTTTCACCACCAGTATCCAATTCTTCAAAATCAAATTTTATAATTGATACATAGTAATTTTCATCAGGTGATTGATCATCATTAATATAAACAGCAGTATATCCTTCTTCTATAGTATAATAATTTGCTACATATTCAGCTTCAAAAGGTGTACGAACATTCTCACATATAAGAATATATGCAACTTCTGAAGTTAACGCATTAAAATCACATTTGAATCCTGAATTATATCCACCAGATTCTTTAGAACTATTCATCAATGTAACATGTTTATCACTAGCAATTGTAATATAATCGGTTGAAATATTGCTTGATGTAATAATAAATCCATTTAAATCAATAACTATATTCTTCTTGATTACTTTTTGATTACCAACAGTACCTAAATCGATCTTTGCTAAAAGTTTTATTACATCTCCTATAGTCCAATCATTAATTGCAGCTAATAATGATGGATAAACAACACCATCTATTTCTGCAACAGATGTTGAAGAACGGACAATAGTCTTAAATCCGTTTGAATATCCTGGTTCACCTTCATTTATTGTAAATGATTCAAATCCATCAGCTATTGTGTTAATTGCTGAAGTAGCATCTAATTCTGCTTTTGTTACAGATAATCTTGCGTTTTTAAATACTATTTTAGCAGTATCAGTTACTGGGATTGCACCCTTAATACCACCTGTTCTAATTCTGCTATTATCAACAGTTAATACAGCTGATCCAGCTAATTTAATTTGACCATCATTAAATGCTAGAAAATTACCATTTAGATCAAGTTCAATATTTTTATTAATTGTTAAATATTCAGCTATGCCTAGACTTGTTAAATCGATATCATCTATTAATACGATTGTGCCATTTGCAGCACATGCTGCATAAGCATCAGCTAATGTTGCATATGAGTTACCTCCAACACGTGCAGTTTGGACATGTTCACAAAGTTTTAATTCATCATTTGATAAACCAACATATTGATATGTATTACTTTGGCCAAAGAAATAGTCATTTGGATTTGCATCACCCATTACTGTTTTCCAATTTGATGTGAAAACACCTGTTTCGCCACCAATATTTACGTGAACTCCTATTTTATCTTGGAATGATAACTCATCAGTAATATTAATAACAGTTTCCAAATTAAGATCATAACCATAATTATCCTTAATTACAGGACTGCCAGACATATATAGCTTTGCACTACCATCAGTATTTACTCCACCAACAGAATTACTTGTAGAAACGTTATGTGTAATTGTTCCATCATTTAAATACAATGAACCATCACCACGAGCAAATATTGCTGCACCAGCATATTGACATAGGTTATGCATAATAGTACCACCATTAATTCTTATAATACCAGTTGGTCCATTATCTCCTTCTACATAAAGAGCACCACCATGGGCACCACCCGAATAATTACTTTGGTTTCCTATTATCGTTCCACCATTTAAGATAAATTCTCCACCTGATGTAACATGGATAGCTGATCCTCCAAAGTAACCATAACGATTACCTCCCGTAATATATCCACCTGTGAATGTCTCGTAGTTTGATGTTAAACTATCATTAACCGTTGCTAAACCAGAACCATTATATGTATTTGCATTAGCAATAGAATACTTATGTTCTCCTTCATTATCATCAAAAATTGATAATTTAGCACCAGAACCTACTGTTATCAAACTTCCTTCAAAGCCATTTCCAATAATACCATGACCATTTAAGCATAGATTAGTTGTTCCTGTTGGAACACTCCAAGTACTGCTAATTGTTACATCATTAGCTAAATAATAATTACCAGCATTTTCTGGAAGAGAATTAGTAGATGTCCATGTAATATAGATAATATTATCATGATAATGTCCTTCAATAGTAAATTCTACTTCCGCTGTAGCATCTCCAAATGTAACCTTTGCTACATAAGTACCTGGATTTACACATTCATCAACAACTTGATCATTTTGATAATAAACGATTTTTGCATTAGGGAATGCAGTTGTGTTGTAACCAACTTCAAATGTTGCTACTTTTGCAGTTCCGTCATAATCAAGATTAGTTGGAGCTTTAATTTGTAGTTTTTCATTAGTTATTCCACATATATTACTTTCATCACAACTAGCAGTTATTGTATCACCATCTGCACTGTAATAGAAATAATGCTTATGTCCTGGAAATCTCAATTTAGTATGACCATCAAACATATCAGAGTGATAACCTGAATCAAACATTTTAAATGTACCACTACTAGTAGTACCATCACCTGTAATATAGGTTCTAAAAGCCCTTGCAGTTATTACACCTCCAAGTGCTTGGCCTTCAAATTTATGATTTTTATATTTGCTTGTCCAATCTGCACCACTAGAATCAAACACTATTTCTTGCATATTTGGAATATAAGATAGCTCAACAAATCCATTACTTGCTATTAAACTTTTATCGTTAGAATTCAAGATTACCTTAACTGCACCGACAACAATATTTCCATAACAAGTAAAGAAATCTTTATCATAATTATTTGTTGTTAAAGAACCATATCCTTTAATAGTAATATTTGAACCATAATATGAACTATTATCAAGACCACCATTAGCAGTATAATATATACTATATGTCTTTGCAGTCGAATCATGCTCAGGTGCAGTTAATGTATTATCGCCAACTAAATTAATAATAATGTCTCCACCATAAGAATCATCTATTTCAATAAGTCGATTAAAATCTGTACTACTGATTGTAGCATCTTTTCCTTCTAAAGTTGCTGTTACACCATCAAAAGTTAACACTGGTGTTGCACTATCGTATGTCAATGTAATCGAACCACTCTCAATACCAGTTACACCTTCTGTTGTACTATCTATTGTTCCACCTTTTGCAACAATATCAACACCAGCAACATATATCTTACCTTCTCCTGCTTCTGCTTTATCCTCAGCAACAATTTCAAATTTATAATCTTTATATGCACTACCAATCTTAACCTTTACATAGTATGTACCAACGTCTGTTGGTAATCCAGTCATAGGATCACCAGATGTAGTATCTTTTCTATATTCAAAAATTAAATCAGCAATTGGAAATGCATCAAAGTTAATATCACTTATATTAAGAACATGAGGTTTTCCATCATATTTAATTCTTGATGGAGGGGTTGGTATGTTAAGGTATGAACGTACCTCCACTCCAGAAAAATTCTCAGCAAATGTGCAACCATCTTCATTAGTGCATGTTGCACAAATATCGGCATTTTCTCTTCCATATGACAAATCAGAATGAGTGTGTTCTTTAGTTGCAGTAAGAGTAGCATAGTCAAAAGTTCTTACACCATTATAATACCAACCATAGTAACCATTACTTACAATTTTAGGATCTTCACCAGAAATTGAAGTATGATAATCAGATAAAACAGTTTTAACATTTGTTTGTAATGAACCCTTTATACAACTGCCATATTTTACCCCATTAATCTCGTAACTAGTATCGATTTTTACACTAGCATTTTGTATTATAACATCACCAAGAATTCCACCATTTATATCAGTAGAATTAAGAATTCCATATCTATTAGAATTAATAGTTAAATCACAACTTGCTATTACAATTGTACCATTTACACGAATTCCATATGTGTTAGATGTAACAGTTAGTTTTCCTGAACCACAAATAATAAGCTTTCTTATTGCTTCTTTACTTTTAGTATCAGAACCACATGATATACCTTCACTATAACTATCTGTAGCAGTAACACTATTTGTGCCTACTACATTTATAATCAAATCACTAGTACCTCTATAATATATAGCATCATGGTTATAACCTGCGCCAGAATAAGTATAATTATCTAGTGTTAATACTGGATAACCATTCTTATAAGTTAATACTGCAGTACCTGAACCTCCAGCTACTGTTTTATTAGCAGCCTGTGTAATATCAGTTCCACCTACATAAAGCTGACCAGTTGATAATTCACCATCTGTAGTCTGTGCATAAGTTTTCCTTGCTGGATTAGTTAATCCAAAAATCATCGTTAACGTAAATGATAACAATGCAATAAAAATAAAACCTAGTTTAAACTTCTTCTTCATTTTACATCATTCCCTTCTGAAAAATTTTACGTTGCCTAAACCTTTTTTCTATTCAATTAACAAAAGAATCGTATACAATAACAATGCTTTACCTAAAATAAAAAAATATAGTTGAAGCATCTTTATATTATAGTGATATATTATTCATTTGTTTTGAAATCGAT
>JAEELU010000063.1 GCA_016282815.1 Acholeplasmatales bacterium | reverse complement strand
ATAATTATATTGTTTTCTAAGCATAAAAAAAATGATGTTTTACCTACCTCACATTGGAAGCAGGCTTCACATCATTTTTTATTTTTTATCAATTCTTAGGTAGCTACCTACCTACCAAACTACCTCAGTTTGGAAAGAACCAGAATTCTTAGTAATATAATCTATTTTCTTAATTTAACAATGAATCTTTCAACACGCTCTAGTGCCTTCTTTAAATCATCAATAGAATATGCATATGATATTCTAACGAAGCCCTCACCAGATTCACCAAATGCTGTTCCGGGAACTACAACTACCTTTTCCTCATTTAATAATCTTAAAGCAAATTCCTCACTAGATAAACCAAATTGCCTTATATCTGGGAAAATATAGAATGCCCCTAGTGGTGTAAACATTGGTATATTATGATTTTTAAACCAATCGATTAAAAATCTTCTTCTTTCATCATACGCATTTCTCATATTAACTACATCGCCATCACCATTCTTTAATGCCTCAACTGCAGCGTACTGAGAATTAGTTGGCGCACACATAATACAGAATTGATGTATTTTTATCATTTCCTTTAATATTTCCTTAGGTCCTAAAGCATATCCTAATCTCCAACCTGTCATAGAGAATGCCTTACTAAAGCCATTTACTACTATAGTTCTTTCCTTCATACCAGGTAATGATGCGATAGAAACATGAGGCTTTCCATAGCTTAATTCTGAATAAATTTCATCAGAAATAACTAATAAATCATGCTTGATGATAACCTCACTAATTTTAACTAAATCCTCATATTCCATAATAGCACCTGTTGGGTTATTTGGATATGAAATAATTAAAACCTTACTCTTTGGAGTAATCTGTGCTTCAATTTCCTCTGGCTGTAATCTAAATTGATTTTCATTCTTTAGATTAATAGTTTTTACAACTCCACCAGTTAAAACTACACATGGCTCATATGATACATAGCATGGTGTAGGTATAATTACCTCATCACCTGGCTCTATCACTGCACGTAGGGCAATATCAATTGCTTCACTACCACCTACAGTAACGACACATTCAGTCTTATGATCATATTCAATATTATATTTTCTTTTATTAAATTCACATATTTCCTTACGTAATGGTATTAAACCAGCATTAGATGTATAATATGTCTTTCCTCTTTCTAAGGAATAAATACCCTCTTCTCTGATATGCCAAGGTGTATCAAAATCAGGCTCACCAACACCAAGTGATATAGCGCCCTCAATTTCACTTGCAATATCAAAAAACTTTCTAATGCCTGATGGTTTTAAATCCACTACCTTTTTAGATAAAAAATCACGCATTAGGCACTCACCATTATTCTTTCATCTTTTTTCTCTTCTGTTAATAAAACACCATGGTCCTTGTATTTCTTTAATACAAAGTGAGTAGATGTTGAAAGTACAGTTTCAAGTACAGAAAGCTTCTCAAAAACGAAGCGTGAAACTTCCTTCATTGATTTACCTTCAATTAAAACCATAAAATCAAAGCCACCACTCATTAAATATATAGATGTTACCTCTGGGAATTTAGCAATTCTATCAGCTAATGTTTCAAATCCCATACCTCTTTGAGGTGTAACCTTAACCTCAATTAATGCAGTAACAATTTCCTTATCAGTATTATCCCAATTTATTAATGTTGTGTAGCCACAAATAATGTGCTCCTTCTCCATTTGGGCGATTTCGTTCGCGAGCTCATGATCCTTAATTCCAAGCATTACCGCTAGATCATGTAAGTCAATTCTACTATTGTTTTCTAAATGCTTTAAAATTCTTTCTCTAATGTTCTCGTTCATAAAAATCAGCTCCTTAAACAATTTCTATCTATTTTATCATAATATGATAATATTTTCAATGAAAGCATAATGTTTTTAAAAAGTGTCTGCTTAAAAATTATTACTCAATTTTTCCAATCGTATTTCGAATGTTTTAAGATAGTATTCTTTTCTTATTTCACTCATGATTGATACATCATCATATTGACATGGAATATCATTAATAAAACCCTTTATTTCTTCTATTTTTTCATTAACTATTTTTAATACTCTATCAATAGATTTGGGATTGTTCTTTTTAACATAATTAATTATATCTGAATTTGATATTCTTTTTTCATTATCATCTTCGTAAGCAGTGATACCATTTAATGCACTGCTTTTTAATTTTTCTTCACTAGCCATAATATCAGCAATTCTTTCATCGCTTGTTTTACCGTAAAAAGAATTACCACAATCATATATTGGAGATAACTTATAAGATTCTTCTTTTTTAAATTTAATGATTCCCCAGTTATCTTCGTTTCTATCATTGTTGTTGATTAGCATATCTATTAACACGACATCCCAAAATCTATCTTTTGCTTCACTTATTTTTGATAGCACAGTGTTATTTTCCAACTGAAATTCAATTTCGTTTATATTTGATGCTGAAGCAAATGAATCATCATTACGATCCATTATTAGTGGATTTGTATCATTACGTAATGCTGTATATGGAATCAATAATTCGTTTTTATCATCATTTATAAAATCCTTACATGCACAGACAACCTTATTTCGTTTTCCGTCATTACATATACCCAATAACGTTTCATGTACATCATAACCTAATATCTTATAGATATGACTACCAATATATTCGGATAATGGTGATGTAACATAAGAAAGTCCAGTAACCCTATTCATTCCAATAGTATTCTTGGGAAACTTTAAAAACCATAATTCGTTATTATATATTATTCCTCTTTTTTCTCCTGCCCTACCTGCATATTCAAGATTTCTGCTGCTTAAAGGACAATTTGTAAAATCAACAATCCCTATCATAATTGATATCTCCTAACTAATTTTTTCCATTCTGTTTCAGTAATTAAATGTTTAGATACTTCTTTTTTAGCTTGGGAATCGATGGCATCTGCTAAATTCATATATAGTCCATAATCTTCTAGGATATCGGCCTTTTCTGCTTTATCAACTAAATCAGCCATTGTATTTGATAAATCAAAATCTATCACAATGTCATTGTTAATAAAATTATATTTTCTATTTTCATAGATATCTTTAGTTATTAAATCAATTAAGTATTTGTTTATATTATCTACACTATTAATTTTATTTATCAATATCTTATCATCATTACGAATTCTTAGTTTAATAGTTTTATAATTGTTCTTAATAAAATCATTAATATATTCTTGCTGATTAAACATAATATCGCCACCTTCACATATAGTATATCACATTTGGGGTCAAATGTAAAATCTTACAATTATAAATACTACTTTTTTTAGTATTTTTGGAAGTTATATTAAATAAAAATATACTCTATGTTATAACTTTGTTGATATAATCTTTTCTAAATGTTAAAATTTAGGTAATTTAGGAGTTTCATTATGATTATTAGAGATAGAATTTCAAATGTATATACTGAAAAGAATAGATTACTAGGTAATTGCTTTACAATTAAGGGTGATATAGATTATCACTTTGAATTTGATATTAGAGGATTTGAGGCTCTAATTACCTGTGATTATTTACCACTAATTAATCAAGCTATAGATGAATTTAGAAAATATAATAAATATGTAAATATCTTCTATAATCAGGATAGATCATTTTATAAGGCATTTGATGAAATACATACATTTAAGCTACCAATAAATATTATTCAGCCTAGTAGATTTTTTATAAATAAAACTAATTATGAATCTATTTCAAAATATTTAGAGGATAAAGAGGTTTATCTTCCTGTATATATCCTAAATGATGAATATGTTCTACTTGATGGTCATGCAAGGCTTTTAGCAAAATATAATGAAGATTTTAAGATGGTTAATGTATACCTAGATGATTTTAATGAAAGCCTTGATAATTTAGTTTATATGGCAAAAGAACAAAATATAAACAATATAAAAATGGTTAAGACTATAACCAATGATGAATATAATGATTATTTAGAATTTTTAGAATCTATATACTAAAAAAAGAATTTCACCGAAATTCTTTTTTAATTTAATGGTCTTCTTGCGTTTTAATAAATTTCAAAGATTCTTCTTTAGAATATTTATTAAATGGTAATTTTTTATTTACTCTTGACCAAATCTTTTCGATTCTAATCATTCACCTCACCAATTTCGAATATTCTATTTACGTTTGGTGCAGTCCCAAGCATATCATTATCTAGTATTGATTTCGGAGAAACATTATTTCTATTTTCAACTTCAGTTGCGCATGAAACTTCTATTTTTTGTTTTCCTCCAGCATTTACCTTCTTCATAAAATTAAATGAATGAAATGGGAATCCTAATTCCAATATATTTGAATTATGTGTTGTAAAGAATAATTGCTCATTAGGTCCTAGCATAGATACCATAGTTGAAAGAATTGATGCTTCCACATCAGAATTAACATATGAAAATTGTTCATCTATTAAATATATGCCATTTTTATGATATTTAATTGAGAATAATATATTAGCTAAATTAATACCATATTTAGTACCGCTAGATAAATAATTAATTGATGAAATCGAATATCCAGCCTGTATTATTATAGTATTAGCATTCTCATGCTTAATAACTATAGCATTAGGAGCATCCATGCTCTTTGTTACATTAATAATAGATGAATCTAATGTTTTTAAAACCTGATTTAAAATATTAAAATACTCTTTTTCTTCTTCATCATTTTGTGTATCGGCAAACTTTACAGTATCAAATCCCTTCTCAGTTGCAGGTAATACTATATTCCACCCAGAACTAATATTCATAGTTTGGAAACAATCAATGGGCTTTAATAATGAGAATGTCATACCTTCAAAATCTTTAGATCTAGATTCGTATGAATCGTTATCTCTAATTGATAAATAATTATATCCCATTTTTAATTCATTATTATCATATTTAATTATGATTCTCTTTAGGTATGATTTGTTCTCCTCTTCATCTGCATAATCTAATTCTATTGAAGCTGGCTTACCGTTTTGATTTATTATTCCTTCAATAATATTTTGTTCTCTTCTATTTAAAAATAATAAAATTGTCCAGATACATTTAATTAGTGAGGTTTTACCAGTAGCGTTAGATCCTATAAAGATATTTAGTTTCTTATACCTAAATGATGGTTTATTATTTAAGTTTTCGTTTGGTATTAATGTTTTATTTAATTTTTTAGGATATGAAAAATTCACTTCAAAATCATTAAACGCTAAAATGTTATTCATCTTTAAATTTAATATTACCATAATCATTTCACCTCAAATATTCAAAAAATTTGAATTTCTACCTATATTATAGAGTAAAATAGGCTTTTTTTCAACCCAAATACTCCATTTTTCTAATTATTTTGTAGATTATAGTAAAAGCCGATGCGTTAACACATCGGCTTAATTTTAAAGATTCTTATTCTTTTCTTTACAATATTCCTTTAATTTACATTCACTGCACATAGGATTTTTACTTAAGCATTTATATCTACCAAAATGAATAAATAAATGATGTGATAATATCCATTTATCCTTTGGTATATATTTCTTTAATGCTTCCTCTACTACTAGAGGATTGTCGCTTTTAGCATAGCCTAGTCTATTAGAAACCCTAAGCACATGAGTATCTACTGGTACTGCAGGAATTTTGAAGGCTTCAGCGAGTACTACAGATGCGGTTTTTCTTCCTACACCTGATAGTAACATTAGATCATCTAAATTAGATGGAACAATAGAATTATATTTATAATATAAATCTTTTGATGCCATAATAATATTTTTAGATTTCATTTTACCTAACCCTACTGGAGCTATTATTTT
Organism: Acholeplasmatales bacterium; assembly: GCA_016282815.1. Taxonomy (GTDB): domain Bacteria; phylum Bacillota_I; class Bacilli_A; order Acholeplasmatales; family Anaeroplasmataceae; genus Anaeroplasma. Next base: position 4,758 of record JAEELU010000063.1, on the reverse strand, counting down.
TTCAACCTCATCTATTTGAGCATTCATCAATGATTCTGGGTTTGGATATTTACTAAATAATATTTTAGTTACCTCATTAACCCTTTTATCCTTTGTTTGTTGGGATAAAATTGTAGCTATAAGTAGCTCAAACGGATTATTATAATCTAGCTCGCATACTGGATTTGGTATTATTTCTTCTAAAATTGTAATAATTTCATTACTAATATTTTTATTCATTATTTTACGCTTTTAATAAAATTCTTAACATATTCAGGAGTGTCCTTCTTCTTTTGTGGGGCACTTTTTAGCTTTGTTAATTCATTTGATAGAGTTTTGATAGTTAATAACCTTTTAGCATTATTAATATTATCAATTGCCTTTATAAAATCAGCCTTAACATATCTATCCTCTTGAATTAGAGATGTTAAAATATCTAATTCATTAGATGATAAAACTCTATTAAATGCTTCCTGAACAGTCATAATAATTGAATGAGTTTCATTCTCATCAAATGATTGATTGTTATTTAATAGATTCTCTACTAATTCAAAGAATCCATCTAATGATAATGCTTCACTCGCAATATCATTATCATAAGTTAAATAAATTGTATATATTTTTCTTTCAAGTAAATTAGCTAGTGCTGTTTCAAAGGTATCCTTACGGATATTCATTTTACTTCTTATTTCTTCAGGGTTAAATAGACAAGAATTCTTATAGCTATCAAGTAGCTTAATTAGGATAATAGCCTCTGTAGTAGATAGAGATAGGGACTTTAGATTATCAAGAATATAATTCTTATAATCGAAGTAGCCTTCCTCGTAAAGCTTTTTAATCATCCTCAAACCTCTTTACGTTTTTAGCTTCCTTTTCTAAAGCGTCCTTAGCTGCGTTTTGTTGGGCTTCCTTTTTACTTCTACCTACACCTCTACCCATCAAAATATCATCCATATAAACTACTGATTCGAAGGTCTTATCATTAGCTGGACCCTCCTCACGAACTATATCGTATTTAATAGTTCTCTTTTCACTTTGAAGCTTTTCCTGAAGTAATGATTTATAATCCTTGTATTTTAAAACCTCATTTAAATAAGGTATAAATAAAGCCTCTACTATCTTTTGAGCCTCGATAAAGCCTCCATCTAGGAATACAGCACCTAAGATGGCCTCTAGGGCATCAGCGATAATAGCACCTCTATTTCTACCTCCCGTTTGTTCTTCGCCTTTACCAAGAAGTAAATATTCATTTAAGCTAATCTTTGAAGCATATAAATCTAAGGCGGCCTCACAAACAGCCTTAGCACGTGTTTTAGTTAAAACACCCTCATCTAGATGAATGGAATCATATAGCTTCTTGCTCATAGCAAGCTCAAGTACTGCATCACCTAAGAATTCCATTCTTTCGTTATAATCTACATCATGCTCATTACCATAAGATGAGTGAGTAACTGCTGTTTTTAATAGCTCAATATTCTTAAATTTATATCCTAGCTTTTCCTCTAATTCTGATAAATTACTCATTTGTCTCATCCTTTGTTTCCTCTTCCTTTGGAAGGGCACTTACTACTGTTTCAATTAATTTGCTTTGAACCATTAATCTTGCTTGCTTAATGGCACTAGAAAATGCATAGCCATCAGAATTACCATGTGCCTTAACAACTGGAGCTGAAACACCAAATATCATGGCGCCACCAACCTCTTTTGTATCCATTCTCTTTGCAAATCTCTTTATATTTTTTCTCATAAATAGGTAGCCTATCTTACCACCTAGTGATGCCTTTATTTCATCCTTTAGCATTCTACCCATGCCCTTAGCTGTACCCTCTAGGGTCTTAATAGCAATATTACCTGTGAATCCGTCAGTAACAACGATATCAGTTGGGCAGTTAATTAATTCATTAGGCTCAACATTACCCTTGAAGTTAATACCCTCTAGGTTGCTTAAATATTCATAAGCCTCCTGCTCCTGCTCTCTACCCTTACCAGGCTCAGAACCGATATTTAATAATCCTACAGTAGGATCCTTAATACCAAGTACATTCTTGCAGGCAACACTTGCAAATATTGCAAATTGGCCTAAATGCTCCTTCTTAAGCTCAATATTAGCTCCAACATCTAATATTAATCTTGCTTTACCATCATAATTAGGAATAATTGGACAAAGGGCAACTCTATCCATTTGTGGTAATCTTCTAACAATTAAATGAGATGCCATAATTACGCACTGAGTAGGTCCTGATGTAACTACACAATCAACCTCTCCTCTTTTACATGCGTACATAGCCATATCAAGTGATGAATCCTTCATTGTTCTTACTGCATGAACTGGATTATGCTCACCCATATCCATAGTTACCTTTGTATGAACTATAGAAATACGCTCATTATTTGTAAGTAATGGCTTAATTTTTTCCTCGTCTCCGAATAAAACAATCTCAATGTCCTTAAACATTTGGATTGCTCTCATACTACCAGGAACTGTTGCCTCTACTCCTAAATCTCCACCGTTTGCGTCTACGCCAATTTTAATCATAATCAATCAACTCCTAAACATTACATTTATTTTATCATTTTAGATGATAAAAAACTAGTTAATTTTATCTATTTCAATTTCTCTTTCAATTAGATAATCAAATTTCTTACTTTTTATTTCACCACTAATATACTTATTTATTAGCATTGAGCTATCATCTCTTGCACATTCAAGTATCTTGATATCATCACTAAAGCTTGCATATTCAAGGCTATTAAAGCCTGATTGATTCAAGCCTAAATAATCTCCAGGTCCTCTTAGGCTATAATCCATTTCGGCAATCTCAAATCCGTCACTTGTCATCTCAAGTGCCTTAAGCCTTGGATTTTCTATATCATCACTTACAAGCATACAATAGGATTCCTTATCTCCTCTTCCTACTCTTCCTCTTAGCTGATGAAGTGTAGAAATACCAAAACGCTCTGAATTCATAATAATCATCATTGTGGCCTCCTTAATATTTACACCAACCTCAATTACTGTTGTAGATATTAAAATATCTAATAGGCCATTTTTGAAATCATCAAGTATCCTATTCTTATCATCATTTTTCATCTTACCATGGAGTATTCCAATTCTTCTATTTATAAATTTATTTTTAAATAAATTTTCACATTCGAAAATATCCATAATATCATCCTCATCATTTTCAATGATAGGAACTACCACATAGCATTTCTCATTTAATAATAAATGATTATCGATAGATTTAAATAATGAATTTAGCTTATTAAAGGGAATAATTTTAGTTATTACCTTTTTTCTATTTGCTGGCATCGTTTTAATTGATGATATATCTAAATCCTTAAAAAAGGTTAAACCTAATGTTCTAGGTATTGGTGTTGCACTAAAGAACATTGAATCTACATTTTCATATTTATTAACAAGCTTTAATCTTTGATTAACACCAAATCTATGCTGCTCATCAATTATTGCTAGACCCAGATTATTAAATGAAACCTTGTCATTTAATAGTGAATGAGTACCAATAATTACATTTATAGTACCATTATTTAATGAATTTATGATTTTATCATATTCATTTTTCTTAACTGAAGATGTTAATAAGCTAATATTAATATCATAGCCATTTAATATTTTATTAAATTCCTCATACTCCTGAATAGCTAAAACCTCAGTTGGAGCGAGCATCGCAACCTGGAATCCCGCCTTAACCATGAGTAAGCTTGAAATAATAGCGATTATCGTCTTACCACAGCCTACATCGCCCTGAACTAATCTATTCATAGGATAATCAGATTTTAAATCATTGATAATATCTATTATTGTCTTATTTTGATCTATAGTTAAAGGATAAGGAAGCTTAGCTATTATATCGGTAAGTAAATTGGTATCAATCACTCTTTTCGGCTTAGCTAAGGCTTTTCTTTTATATCTAATATAGGATAATGATAGGCTATACCAATAGAATTCCTCATATTTTCTTCTTCTTAATATCTCCTTTACATCATTACTAGATTTAGGAAAATGAGATAGATAAATATAATCCTTTATATTTAACAATCTATATTTATTTATTAATTCTTGAGGTAATGTTTCTTCAAAGCTATATTCATTAATTATCTCACTAATTATTGATGATACCTTGCTATTGATAATGTTTTTATATTTATAATCACATTCTATTTTGGCTCCTACATTATTAAGGAATAATCTTTTGATATTAAATACCTTTTTTATGTTATTATATTTACCATATACTCCTATATAGTCACCCTGTTTTATTTTTATTCCTACATAGATATTAGAGAATATATTCATTTTTAATCTTGTATTATCATATTTAAGATAAAATGAAAAAGCAAATACATTCTTTTTATATTTGAAATAGGAAATACTAGAATCTACTACTCCCTCTAAATAGGTATTACCATCTAATAGCTTATTTGGATTATGCTCAAATATTAGATAATCCTTTGGAAAGCTAAGGATTAAATCCTTAGCATTAAAAATACCTTCATTATTAAGTTCTTTTAATGTTTTAGGACCGATACCCTTAATTTCCTTTAATAACATCTTAACCTCAGAACAAAGGTAAATAAATTTACCCCAAAGAGCTTATTGCTCCCTTTTCTAACGCCTCAAATAACTTGAAGTCGTTTTGGTGTGCTCACACCTCTACGTATTAGATTTGAAATTACTTCCATATCACATACGCTACTTTTTCTATATATATTTAATGCTCCATTTAAATCTGCATTAATATATTTACCTGTTTTTGT
>JAEELU010000062.1 GCA_016282815.1 Acholeplasmatales bacterium | reverse complement strand
TTATCATTAATTGGTAAAACTGTTAAGGTTAAAATTACTGAGGCTAAAACATGGTTTATGATAGGAGAGCTTTGTGAATAGCACTGATAAATTAATTGAATCGATTAATGATTTACCTGAGGTAAAAAGATTAAAGGAATTAGATAATTATATTAATAACAATAAAGCTATTAATGATAAGCTAAATGAGATGAGAGCCATTCAAAAGAAGATGGTTAACGCTAAGGAATTTGATCAGATGAATCAATATATCGAATATAAAAAGGAATATGATGGCATAATTAAGGAATTATATGATCTACCATTTGTAGAGGAATATATGGAATTATTAGATTATGTTAATAATATTTTAGGTAATATTAAGGATAGAATTGAATCAGAAATTGATAACAAAATAAATAATTAGAAATTAAGCTTCTTAAGAAGCTTTTTCTTTTTATGTTAAAAATTTATAAAAAAATACACTAATCCTATTGACATAGTAGGGATAGTGGTGTAAAATACAGCTATCCTAGTAAGTTAGTAGGGATAAGAAAGTGGTGATAATATGGCTATTATGGATAGTCGATGTATGGAGATGTTTCAAAACTAATACATCATTTACTAATTAAAAAATATTAAAGAAAAAAAGGAGAACAATTAATTATGAGTAAATATAGATTTGAGACATTACAATTACATGTAGGACAGGAAAATCCTGATCCAGCAACAGGAGCTAGAGCAGTTCCAATTTATTTAACTTCATCATATGTATTTGATGATACAAAGGTAGCAGAGGATAGATTCGGTTTAAGAAATGCTGGAAATATCTATGGAAGATTAACTAACCCAACACAGGATGTATTTGAAAAGAGAATTGCAGCACTAGAAGGTGGAGTTGCAGCATTAGCTGTAGCATCAGGTGCAGCAGCAGTAACTTATTCAATCATAGCACTTGCTGGAAGTGGTGATCATATTGTCGCAGCTAACAATATATATGGTGGTACTTATAACCTACTTGAGCATACATTAAAGACATACGGAATTGATACTACATTTGTAGAAGCATCAGATGTTAATAACTTTGATAAGGCAATCAAGGCAAATACAAAGGCAGTATTCATTGAAACTCTTGGTAACCCAAGAAGTGATGTTGTTGATATTGAAGCAATTGCTAAAATTGCACATAAGCATAACATTCCACTTATCATTGATAATACATTCGGAACACCTTATCTAATAAGACCAATTGAGTTTGGTGCAGATATCGTAGTTCATTCAGCAACTAAGTTTATCGTTGGTCATGGTACAGCACTTGGTGGTGTTATAGTTGATTCAGGAAACTTTGATTGGGAAAAATCAGGTAAGTTCCCTCAATTCGTAGAACCAAATCCATCTTATCATGGTGTATCATTCACTAAGGCAGTTGGTAAAGCAGCATTCGCTGTATTCATTAGAGCAATTTTACTTCGTGATACAGGAGCTTCAATCTCTCCAGTTAACGCATTCGTAGCATTACAAGGACTTGAGACATTATCGTTAAGAGTTGAACGTCATACAGAAAATGCAATTAAGGTTGCTAAATTCTTAGATAACAATCCAAAGATTAAGGCAGTACATCATCCTGTAGTTGCTAAGGATAAGAGAGAACAAGAATTATATAAGAAGTATTTCCCTAATGGAGGAGGTACAATCTTCACATTTGAAATTAATGGTGATGAGGCTACAACAAAGAAGTTTATTGATAACCTAAAGCTTTTCTCACTTTTAGCAAATGTTGGTGATGTTAAGTCGTTAGTAATTCACCCAGCTTCTACAACTCATGCAGAATTATCTGATAAGGAGTTAGAAGAGGTTGGTATTTATAGAAATACAGTAAGAGTATCAATTGGTACTGAGCATATCGATGATATCCTTGAGGATATCGATAATGCTTTAAAGGCAATTTAGTAGAACTGGAGAGAGATTAATATGGGATTAAGAAAAAAGTTATTAGCAGTTACATTAGGAATAGCAGGTATATTTAGTATAGCTGCATGTTCAGGCAATAAGGAAAGTGTTATTTATTATTCATACGCAACTGGTAGTGCAAGAAGTGCTATTACTCAGGTTGCTGATGAATTAGGATATTTAAAGGAGGAGGGAGTTACTCTTAAGTATGTAAACATTGGTTTTACAGAGGCCTTTGCCGCACTTAAGAAAAATAGTAGTGAGCTAGATATCCTTTCTACAGGATTCCCTCAGCATTTATCTGCAATCGCTCGTGGTGATGATCTAAGAATTATTGCAGGTACAGCATCAGAAGGTGGAGCGATATTTACATCAACTGCCAAGTATGATACATTTAAGGATTACAATAATTATCACAATATTAAGGTAGGTATGAAGGCTGATGAACAAGCTTGGATTATTGGAAGACAATATCTTAAGGAAAATTATCCAAATTTAGATCTATCTACTATTGAGGTAAAGATTTATGATACTCCACTTCTAGCAGCTCAAGCAGCAGCTAAGGGTGAAATCGATGTGGCATTTATTTCAGATGGTGCTATGGCATCTTATGAAGCAAACATTAGTGGATTAAAGCTAGTTAATTGGACGGGTGAATTAGTACCAAATTATGTATGCTGCCGTGAAACAACAACACCTAAGAAAATAGAAGAGAAAAGAGATGCCTTTGTAAAACTTCAAAAGGCTAGAATTAGAGCTTGGGAATACATCGAGAATATAGATAATAGAGATGATGTATTAACAAAGGTTGCTCATTTCACTGGACAAACAAAGGAATTTGTTAACAATTACCTATTTAAAACAGCTTCAAAGCTATCTGCAGATCCAAACAAAAAGGGAATTATTCAATATTATAATTCTGCAGCTGAAATTGGATTCTTCGGAGATGCTGATTTAAGCAAGGTACATATTGAGAATAATATCGATACTACAATTTATAAGGAAGCTCTTGATCAATTGATTAAGGCAAATCCAAATAGCGAATACTTAAAAGGAAAACTTGCATTATATAAAGAGCAAAACCTATAATGATAGAAAAATTCATTAGCGGTGATGAATGTGGAATAAGAACAGATGTATACGTAATTTCTAATGATAAAAACGAAGGTATATTAGTAGATACTACATATAAATTCGATGAATTATATAAGGAGATTACTAATAAGTACACAATAAAAGCTATTCTTATTACTCATTCACATATAGATCATATAGATGGCTTAAAGTTCTTTGAAGGAACAAATATACCAGTCTATATGTCAAAGGAAAGTAAAGAGGCACTTAGTAATTCTAAGGCCTCTTCATACTATATAATAGGCGAGGATAGTCCTTTTAAGAATAATAAGCTAAATATAATTGTAGTAGAAGATAATGAAATTCTTAGCCTATTAGGCTATGAAATAAAGGTGTTAATTACTAGAGGGCATACAACAGGTTCTACAACATATGTTATCGAGCATGATAAAGCAATATTTTCTGGAGATACATTATTTCCAGGAAGACATGGTATGACAACATATTATGGTGGAAATCATATTGATATGCTTAATAGTGTAGATAGAATACTTTCATATGACGATGATTATATTATGTATCCTGGTCATTATGAAAATGTATTACTTAAGAATTTAAAATTTTTAAAGGATTTAAATATTGAATTATTTACATATGGTAAAGGATTTAGAATTGATACTAATGTTTATCTAATATCAAATGGTGAGGATGCAATTATAATTGATACATCATTTGAATTTGATAAGGTATTAAAAATAATAAATGAAAGATATAACCTAAAGGGTATATTTATAACACATTCACATATGGATCATATTGATGGATTAAAGTATTTTATAGGTAAGGATATTCCTATCTATATGTCAGAAGAAACAGAAAGACAAATATATGATAGAAATATTACCTCATATTATATGATTGATCAGGATCCACCTTTCAAAAAGGGTGATCTAAATATTATTCATGTTAAGGATGATGAGGTTATCAATATTATTGGTAAGGATGTCAAGGTTATTTCTACACCTGGTCATCAGAAGGGTGCTACATCATATCTTATCTCACATGCGATATTTAATGGCGATACTATATTTAAGGGTCGTCATGCATGGACAACATATCCAACAGGAGATGAGACTGATATGAAAAACACTTTAAAGAAATTACTTTCATACCCCGAGAATTATTATATATATCCTGGCCATGATGATTTAACTACCGTAAAGGATTCATTATTTTTATTGAATGAGTAGGTGATATTATGGCACACAAAATAGAAATACAGCATGTAAGCTTCGAATACGAGGGTAAGAAAAATAAATTTCCAGCATTAGATGATATTAATATCAACATAGAGGATGGAGAATTTATATGTCTTTTAGGTAATTCAGGCTGTGGTAAATCTACATTATTATCTATTTTAAGTGGTCTTAATAAGCCTACAAGTGGAAAACTATTAATTGACTCAAACGAGGTTACAGGACCTGGAGTTGATAGAGCAGTAGTATTCCAGCATTATTCACTTTTTCCTTGGCTTACAGCAAAGGGTAATGTACTATTTGGTATTAAGCAATCTGGAAAAAAGTATAAAAAAGCTGAGCGTAATGAGCTTGCAAATCAATATTTAAAATCTGTCGAATTATTTGAAGCGAAGGATAAATATCCAAATGA
>JAEELU010000061.1 GCA_016282815.1 Acholeplasmatales bacterium | reverse complement strand
GTTAGCTCATTCATCTAGTTATATCTATAAAGATTATAACACTAGGACTTCAAATATACTAATATGTAGTTAGACTTATCCAAGGTCTAAATCTACACTACATATTATACGAGGTGGTGGCAATATGAATGATATTATTACATTTGATGAATTGTGTAAAACTATAAAAAAAGAAAAAGGATATACTACATTAAGAGCGTGCATTAATGAAGTAAATAATATGATTGAAAACAAGAAAATATATAAAATATCATCTGATATTTATAAATATGGCACGAAAAAAGCTTTTTCAATCCAAAAAAGTAAAATTAATAATGATATCATTAATGATATTATTAAGAATTATGATATTGATTTTATTGTGTGGAACATTTTTGTGTTAAATGAGTGGTTAAATCATTTAATAAACTCAAATATAGTCATATTAGAGGTTGAAAAAATATATATGGAATTTATATTTGAACACCTGAAAGGTAAGTACAATATATTGATTAATCCTTCTGAAAACGAAATATACAATTATTCTACTGACAATACTATTATTTTAAAGCCACTTATTAGCAAGGCACCGATTAATGTAAAAGAAAAATCTCCAAAAATAGAGAAGATTATTGTGGATATTTTTTCAGATAAGATTATTAATTCTTTCTATGAGGGAAGTGAAAGACCGAAAATATATGAACAAATATTTTCAACATATGCAGTTAATTATAAAACATTATTTGCATATGCCAAAAGAAGAAGCATATATGAAGAATTTAAAGCGTATTTAAAAAAATATAATATTGGAGATATAAGATATTTATGATATTAAAAGAAACATTCACAAAAAAACATATAGATGAAATAATTAAAAATAAAAAATGCGATCCTGTTATATTGGAAAGGGCAATAGTTGCATTAGGTTTAGTTGAAGCCTTGGCAAAAACAGGTTGTGATTTTATTTTTAAAGGCGGTTCAAGTTTAATGCTTTTGCTTGATGATGTTAATAGATTGTCAACTGATTGCGATATTATAGTTCCGGTTGATTATGATATTGACTCATATATAAAAAATGCAGCCGTCATATACCCGTTTAAATCGTATTCAGAAAGCGTAAGAAAGACAAATAATAATATATCAAAAAAACATTATAAATTTGTATACGATTCAATTTATTTTGATAATGGAGATGTTGTAATTCTATTGGATGTACTGTTTGAGAATAATGTTTATAAAAATTTTTCAAACAAAGAAATAAATAATAACTTATTATTATGTGATGACAATCCGATTTTTGTGAAGTGTCCGACAGTTGAAGCAATACTTGGTGATAAACTTACAGCCTTTGCTCCAGAAACAACCGGCATCAAATTTTATAATGATGATTATTCAAATGATAAAAAGCTCGAGGTAATAAAGCAATTCTACGATATAGTAGTTTTATTTAGAAATAGTTCAAATTTTTACGAAATTAGGGATAATTATTTATGTGTTGTAAAGAACGAAATAGCTTACAGGGGATTAGACATCTCATACGAGGATGCATTGTTGGATACATTTAAATCTTCCTTATCAATTTTATCAAGGGGTAAAATATACCCTACAAATTATAGTAACTTTTTAGATGGAATAAAGAAGATAAGAAACCATATTTTTAGTCAACCATTTACTGCGGAAATTGCTGTTAACTATGCTGCAGATGTTTTATTACTTACTGCAGGTGTATTATCAAACGTTGATGTGGTAAATGCTGTCATTCCAAATGGAGATTTATTCACCGATGATGTTTATAAAAATATTAACTATGTAAGGAAAATGTCAAAGACATCATTTGATAAGTCATGCTTTGCAATTAATATTTTGATAAACAATGGTTTTATTAAAATTTAAATTTATAAGTCTAATAGTTTTATAGAATCATATAAATATATATAAAAAGGTGGTCATTTAAAATGGCCACCATTCTATTTTTATTTATTATTTATTACTAATTATTTCTTTTCTTTTCGAAGTATGTATCAATTGGTCCAAATACCATATAGAATACAGGTATTGCAAAGAATATTACCCAGCCTGGATGCCAGAAATCAATTGACATACCTAATTGGCAATATAGATATGCACATACAACAGGTAATAGGAATTCTGTGAATTTCTTTCTACCTATTGCAGTAAAGATAGAGCCGATTGCTGGTGGAAGAATAAATCCTGGCCAGCCATAAGCCCAGAAGTCAGCTACTGTAAATCCTAATACTAAATATACAACAAGATAGGCTAAATATAAGCCACCTATTATAATACCACCAACTTCAGTCCAGCTGTTTTCAACCTTTTCCTCACATGGGTTGAATTTATGACCTGGGCATTCCTCTTTAGCTTCCTTAGCTTCAGCCTGTTCCTTAACCTCTTCAGAGATTTCCTCAACTGTTTGATCATTAGATAATAATTCATCTAGTGATACACCATATATTTTAGCAAGACATATTAAATTATCTGTATCAGGTGAAGCCTCAGCTCTTTCCCATTTAGATACACTTTGTCTTGATATGCCAAGCTTAGCAGCAAGCTCATCTTGGCTTAAACCATTCTTTTTTCTTAATTCTAATAATCTGTTTGCAATTTCAATATTCATTTTGTTCTCCTCCTATGTTTACAGCCTTATTATATGAATAACGGCTTGGTTGCGCTATAAACTTTAGTTTTCAATTACGCAACTATTGGTTGCGAGGGCATGATTTTAAAAAAATATCCAAGAAAAATCCTGGATATTTTTATTTTTACTTTTCTGGTCTAACCCAGCTTGTTGTATTAGGCTTTCCTTCTGCATCAAATACCCAAGAGTAGTAGATACTACCATTATTCTTAGGATCATTGTTGTCAGCGTAGTCACATACTAAATTAGCATAGTAGCTTCTTTCAGCAGTTACTGTAGCCTGAATTGTTGCGTCATCTGATTTAATATTTAATAAATCAAGAAGAAGAACATTCTGGAAGTTAGAAGATGTATAAGTACTAATTATATTATCATACATGCTTGATAATAATGTTGAAATATTACTTGATAATGATGATTCAACACCATTTGCCTTTTGAATATAGTAAATTAGGAATTGGTTGAATGAAACCTTATTAGTTTCCTCATTATATGAATCAATAGTAATATAAATATTATTATCTGAATTATCAGAATCCTCTTTAATTAATAATTGGATTGCTTTTTGAACTCCTGATGAGTCATCAGAAGAAGTATACTTAGTTTCCTTAGCCTTACTATAGCTATTTAGGATTAATACATGGTAACCATATACAGTCTCACATAATGTATCCATTGTGATTTGATCAGCAGAAGTAATTAAATTACCTGTCTTATTTACTGTATCATAGTAAATGAATTTACCATTTGAATAGCTTGTAGAAATACTATTGTTAGAATCAACACATGTAGCGAATACACCCTTAACATAATCAGCGAATGGTGTAACGAAGTTAGAAACTGATGATTGAGTAATATCACCACTTGAAGCTAATTGCTCAACAGTGATTAAGAAATTGTATTTCTTATAATCATCCCAAGTCTTAGTAGGATCACTCTTTAGAGTAGCACCCTCCTCATATTGAGACTTAATGAATGTTAAAATCTTATATAATGAGTTATCTTCGTAAGCTGCGTTAGATGCTTCAGTATATAGGGCTCTAGCAAGCTCTACAACTGCATTCTTGAAATCTTCTCTTTCAGCATCTGTTGACATCTTAGATAAGAATTTCTTTGGTTCATCAGGTGAACCATCACCATCATCATCAATATTGATTAGGAAGTGATCTAGATTAATAGAGAATAAATCAGTATATGTCTTGTTACCTTCAGTTAATATATTGAATAATGTTCCTGCAGTATCTAGGTTATCTGCATAAGTATAACCAGTATCTGTAGCCTTTGCCCAGCTTTCGAATACCTTTTTAGAATTATAAGAAGTTAGACAAGTTTGAGCATCATAATAATACTTAATAATGTCATCCTTCTTAGTATAGCCATAATTTAATAATAGATAATTTGCTTCACCAAGCTCCTTATCGTAAGAAGAGTTCTTACCTGCATTGAAATCATTGATTGCAGTAGTAAGAGTTTCTACATTACTATCATGAGTATCTGAATCTACATAATCATCATAATAAGTATATGCATATTCAAGCTCGAAGTAGTTAGTGATGATTGAATTAGAATATGTCTTAGAAGCTTCCTTATAGAAGTCAGCTACTGAATAAGTATAATCATCAATCTTTAATATTAAATTATTATTAAAGTTAGCCTTATCAATTAATGTATAATCGCTTGAATATGAGCTATAGAACTTATATTCAAATATTGGATCATAGATGAAGATATCATCATTCTTGTTATCGTTATTAGAACGACTATAAACCATTGATTTAAAATTAGTAGAAGTATAGCTTGATGCGTTAGCAATTAAGGTATTATATTTAATCTTTGTTGTATATAATGCCTTTTCATCATCAGATAAATTAGCATATTTCTTTTCCTCACTGTTACCACTTACATCATAAACAGTATCAAGACGTAATGCCATAACATATTTATTGCTAACGTTACGTGGCTCAGCAAGTAATTGATTATCCTCTAGTGTAGTTTGAATTAATGTTGTTATATCTTCAGATAAATCACTGAAATCATTCTTATTAAGATTATTTCTATAATAGAACTTATCTAAATCTAAGCTATCAACTGTCTTATAAGCATAATATGTATTATATAAAGTCTTATAAGCGTCCTTAGCTTCAGCTATAGCAGCTTCATATTCAGCCTTTTTAGCATCCTTGTCTGCTTCAGCAGCTTCATTATATGCCTTTGCTTTAGCAGATACATTAGCAGCTATTGCCTTGAAATCAATACCATTATTAGCTTTTAGGTTATTGATTGTGTCCATAGCTTCCTTTCTAGAGTTGAATTGGATTAGGACAGCATGGTATGTACCAAACTTTTGGTATGAAGATTCATATGTATCCTCAATAGTAGTGTCCTTGAATATATAATTAGAGTTCTTAGTCTCAGAATCATCCTCATCAGCATTGTATGCCTTGATGTACTCTAGATCAGCTATTTGATATAAGGCATTTTGAGCACTTAGCTTTTCTGCCTCAGATAGAAGAACAGGGTTAACTAAATCAGCAAACTTAGCATCATGAACATTAGTGAATTTAACAATCTTAAAGTCACTATCATCAGCTGGATAAGTAAATGCTAAATCAGTAGCAGCAATTGTGATACCCTTTCTTGCGTTTGTAGTAATAAATGTTTTAATTGCCTTATTACGTTCAACATCTGTCTTGCTTTCAATAGATTCACTACTTTGTGTAGAGAAGATAGAAGTTGATACGTTGGCATTAACTGTATTTTCTAGTGTGAATTTAATTACATCGTAGTTATTGTTGCAGCCAGCAGCTAAATAGCTTTCACTTAATAGCTCAGTACCATCAAGAGTAAATAGCTTTTTATCATCCTTTGTAGGGATTAATAGGCTTACTGTTTCTGCCTTTAAATCAGCAATACTATTAGAAGCAAATAAATCCTTAATAGCAGCTAATTCCTTAGCATATAATGCTTCCTTGATTTTATCAGTTACTAATGTAGAACCATTATATCTTAGCTTATTATAGTAAGTTTCAGTAGTCATCTTATAAGCGTTGTCCTTAGCAGTAGCTACAACTGAGTCAAGCTGTAAATCTCCATAAGGAGTAGTAGAATTTCTAGTTGATTGACCGCATGATGCAAGTGTTAATCCGGCTAAAGCAAGTAATGCTCCAAAGCCAATAAATTTCTTTTTCATTATTCTCCCTCCTTTAGTAGGAATTCACGAACATATTGCTTAATGTTTTCCCACCAGTCAGGATATAAATCTGATGTTCCAGTTACATCCTTATTATCATATAAATATAAATAATCATCAGCTACATTTTGGTTAATAGTAATAATCTTAGCGAATGTACCATCAGCACCATTTGTGCCTGCCTTAGTGAATGTTATTACATCATAAAGCTCTTTATTAGCATCCTGCTTAGTTTGATTCTTAATGAATGATAATAGAATAATTCTTTGAGTTTCAGAAGCAGTATATCTTGTTACTGCAGGAGATAGGAATGCAGAAATAGCATCAGCTGTATCACTTGGAGATAATGTAGAACCATTATTTACTACATAATCAAGTAGATATAGCTTAATTTGATTCTTGTTAAGCTTATCAGTGTCATTATAAATATCAGAAATTGTTACATATTCCTCATTGTACTTGATTGTGATGTTATTTAATAGCTTAACATCATCATCCTTTTCCTCCCATTTAGCACTAGAAGAGCTTGTACCCTTAGTTACTAATAATAGGTTATAGCCATCCTTTGAAGCAACGATATCATCGTTTTCAATAGAATCAGCACTTAAGTCCTCAATATAATATGTAGGAGCTGTATCATTAATGTAATATTGATATGTTTTAGAACCATCATCATTATAACCTCTTGCGTAGTCATATAGACGGCTCTTAATATTAAAGTCGACATCTAATGAGGAATTTGTTACTGTGATATCCTCAGTTTTAACTAATAGACCTAAATGACGATATTTAGACCATTGGTTTTCTGATTCAATTGGGTTTTCCTCATATTTAATTTTTGCAGTTGAGTTAATTTCACTTACTAATGAAGTAATTGCATCAGCATGTGATTGAGTAGAAGAACAAACCTTCTTATATACATCATAGATTAATGATTTAGCTACATATTCTCTTGTCTTACCTTGGAATTCAGCTACATCAGTTTCATCAGCTGTTAATACATGTGAATACCAATCTACTCTGTCATCAGCAGTAGAATCATCATCACCATCGAAGTATACAACTAATCTTGTAGCACCGATAGAGAAGTAGTTATCATATGCAGTATCTGTATAATTTAAGAAGAAATCAGTTAAGCTATCACTAGCATAGTTAGTAAGAAGCTTACTTGATGCGTATTGTACACGGTAGTAGTTATCAATAATAGTATCAACATCTGCAGAATGGAAATACATCATTAGGAAATTATATTTACCAATTGTAGATGCATAGCCACTTGATGAATAACCATTATTAGAGAAGTTTAATAATACAACCTGAAGATATTTCTCATAATCAGCTCTATCTTCATTTGTCTTTTCATAAGCCTTAGTATCCTTAATAACCTTCTTAGCTAATAGATCGATAGAAGTAGTTTCACCACTCTTATTCTCTAAATAGTCATAAACACCAAATGCCTTATCAGTTCCTGGAACCTTAACTGACTTTTCATCAGTTGAATCAGCCTTGATATTTAGGTTATAAGTCTTACCATCATATTCGATTACTGCTAAAACATTTTTATTGCTGTTACCACCTAATGTTTTAGAATAATCATTATCAACAATTGAATAAGCTATTTCACAAGCTTCGTTATAAATCTTAACCTTAGTTTCCTTTAATTCATCAGATACATATGTGCTAATATTTGATTCAGTAATTTCATCATTGATTAGGCTATTTTCAAGATCATCTCTTAAGCCTTCAGTATTCTTAATGTAATCAAGAATTTCATAATCAGTTAAATCCTTATTATAGAACTTCTCATAAGTTGCGTTCTTAGAAGTAGTTTCTACTTTTTCATCAAGCTTAAATGCGATATATACACCACCTGATACTGAAATAGTAGAAGTAGTATATGGTTTATCTGTAAGATCTAATGATTCATATACATTTGATTTTAATGTATTAGAAATCTTATTTAATTCCTTAGCTGTATAAATAACCTTAGTATTATCGTCCTTATTCTCATCCTTACCATAGTGCTCGAGTAAATATGCCTTTGCATTCTTATAGTAAGAATCATTATTCATGTACTCACTAACAATCTTACCAGTTAGCTGTCTTAATGTATTTCTATCGTAATTATTGATGTTGTAATCAGAATTACCTGTAGATAGCTTTTCTCTATATCCACCATACATGTAGTTATACATTTGAACGAAGATTTCTAGAATAGCACCCTCATCCTCGATAGCACCAGCACGATTAATATTGTTTAGATTAGAGTTAGAGAAATCATCATAATACTTAATGTATTCCTGATAAGTCATGTTTTCACCTAACTTATCCTTGATATGATATAACTTAGAGTTATAGATTTTGATACCGAAGGCACGAAGTGTGTTATTAAACTCATCAGAATCTGTGAACTTAACTAATACAGCATCTACATCATATGTATATGTGTATTTAGTCTTGAATTGTGAGATGTAGCTTGAGTTTGAATAATGACCCCAATTATCATCATCCTCATCAGTATCGTCCTCGTCGTTTTCCTTTACCTCTTCAGTTTTCTTTGCAAATCCAAGTAATTCCCTAGCGTAGTTAACGTAATATACTTGTCTTAATGTTTCGTCGTTAGCGATTTGTAAATAAGCATCCTTATGCTCATATGGATTTTCATAATTGATTAAATCCTTTAATTCAGTATTACCGATTTTTGATACCTTATAAGAGGTATAGATTTCATCGATGTAAGATACACGAGATTTTTCCTTTGTATCCTCAGTTAATAATTCTACATTCTCTTGATAAGTATCATCATCCTGAACCTTGTAGTTAAGATTATAGATATCTTGAACTACATAATCTACTAATCTATCGCTATACTTAGTCTTTAGCTTAGTAAATTCCTCCTCAGTTTTAATACTTAGACTTTCCTTTTCAGCATCGGTTAAATCGCTGAAGTTTTTATTTAACACATTTGTAACATTTGTAATATAAGTATTTAATACAGTGTTAGTTATCTGTGTAGTTAATACGTCCTTACTGCTCCACTTAAGCTCTTCCCAAAGCTCCTTTTCAGTAATTGAGTAGCTTCCGGCTTCTGCATACTTTTCGTCTGTTAGAAGACCATAGTTGTTAGTAGCTCCAGAACAAGCAGATAAGGCTATTAGTAACACGCCAGAGGATGCTAGGGTTAATGCTCTGCGTGACTTTCTTCCTTTTGAACTCATTGCAATACTCCTTTTTCAAAATAAATTAAACCGAATATTATCATAACATTTTTAGTATTGAAATGCAATGAAATAATTAAATTTTATATAGTACCTTATCTTTATAAGATAATATTTGCGATTTCATTTATTTGTGTTATAATCACTTAGAGGTTTTTTATTATGAAATTAGTAGTTTTTTCAAGTGGGTCAAGTGGTAATTGTACCCTATTAAAATCAGATAGAACAAATATATTGATTGATTGTGGATTAACAAAGAAGGCAATTAATGAGAATTTGGAAAAATACGGGTTATCATTAATGGATATAAATTATCTATTTATCACTCATGAGCATATCGATCATATCAAAAGCTTTAGTCAGCTTCTTAAATTGAATAATATTAGGATATATATAACAAGAGGTACACTTGACTATATTTATAGACAATTCTATAAGGAAAAGAAGGATAAGGATTGTGATTTAATCAATGAAAGATTAAAGAACAATACTATCATTCCAATTGAAAGAATTCCTGATAGCATAATGTATCCTAAATATGTTATAGATGACTTCAAGGTTCAGGTTTTACCTACATTCCATGATGCGAGTGAGCCAATTGGATTTACATTTGAATGTGAGGATAAAAGGGTATGCTATATGACAGATACAGGATATGTGCATGTAGAGCTAAAGGAATACATGGAAAATTGTGAGTGCTATGTGCTTGAATCTAACCATGATCCTGATATGCTGATGGCATCATCAAGGCCATATCAGCTTAAGCTTAGAATTTTGTCTGATCATGGTCATTTATCTAACGAGGATTCAATGGTTGCGTTAGCTAATTTAATGGGTGAAAAAACCAAGCTTGTAATGCATGCTCATGTGTCAGAGGAATGTAATTTATCACCTATTATTGAGATGACTAGAAAGAAGATTTTTGATAGCTATAATATCAACCGTGATGATATTACTTATGTAATATTATCAAGAAGACCATCTGGAGAATATAATATATGAAAATTACAATATTAAGTGTTGGAAATATTAAAGAAAAATATTTGATTGATGCGATAGATGAATATTCAAAAAGATTAACAAAATATACTAAGATAAATCATGTTACTGTAGCTGATTTAGCTATTATGGATAACCCTAGTGAAAAGGATGTAGAAATCATAAAATCTAAGGAAGGAAATAAGCTTTTAGAGCATATTTCTGATGATATGTATGTTATCGCATTAGACCTAAAGGGAAAGCTTATTTCAAGTGAGGAATTAGCCTCAAAAATGGATGAAATATTCACCTATAATTCATCACATATCGCATTCGTAATTGGTGGCTCTTTAGGGTTATCAAATGATGTAATTAACAGGGCTAATTTTAGGCTTTGTATATCTAAAATGACATTCCCTCATAAGCTTTGTAAGCTGATACTTTTAGAGCAAATTTATCGTGCATTTAAGATAAACAATAATGAAATTTATCATAAATAAATATACTATTTGCAAATCCTAATAATGTAAAGTATAATTTACATGGTTAGGATGTTTTTTTATGAAAGAGAAAGAAGAAAGAGTTATTTACTACGAGGACGAAATCAATGATGATTTTGCGGTAACGAAGAATCATAAGAGAAGAGTCATCGATGGAAAATTTAATTATAATAGAGAAAATAATTTCTTTTGGAGACTATGGTCTTTTTTCATTCATTATTTGATTGTAAAGCCAGTATCTCATCTTATTATGTTATTTGGATATCATTATAAGATAAAGAATAAGAAGGTATTAAAGGTATGTAAAAAAAGAGGCTATTTTGTGTTTTCAAATCACACAAATTATATGCCTGATGCATTTATACCAAACCATTTAGCTTATAAGAAAACCTATATTATTGTTGAACCAACTGCAGTAAGCATTAATGGTGTAGCTAATTTGGTTATCGCACTTGGCGGTATACCACTTGGTGATACGATGGATGCTAAAAAGAATTTTATGAGGTCACTTAAGGAATTATCAAAGAAATCAATTATTACAATTTATCCTGAGGCTCATATTTGGCCATATTATACAAAAATAAGGCCATTCCCATCTACAAGCCTTAGATATCCTGTAATGTTTGATACACCTTGCTATGCTGTAACAAACTGCTATCAAAAGAGAAAGCATAGCAGTAAGCCTAAAATGGTATCATATGTCGATGGACCATTTTATCCTGATAAGAGCTTAGCTCCTAAGGAGGCTCAAGCAAAGCTTTATAATGAGGTTATTACTGCCATGAGAGAAAGGGCAGAAAAGTACTCAACATATGAATATGTAAAATACATCAAGAAGTCTGTAGAATAGGGTTCTTTCCAAACTGAGGTAGTTTGGTAGGTAGGTAGCTACCTAAGAATTGATAAAAAATAAAAAATGATGTGAAGCCTGCTTCCAATGTGAGGTAGGTAAAACATCATTTTTTTTATGCTTAGAAAACAATATAATTAT